>JAEYRQ010000350.1 GCA_023435545.1 Pseudomonadota bacterium
GGCCAGTACAGCCCCGAATTGAGCGCCACCGGCAGGCAGGGTACCTTCATCTCGACATAGAGCAGGCCGATCCCCTGCTTGTATTGCGGCGGCGCCCCTGGCGGCCGGCGCGTGCCTTCGGGGAAGATGACGATCTGCCGGCCACGCGCTGCCTCCGCATGCGCCCGCCGCGCCATGTCCTTGAGTGCCATCGCGCCCTTGCCGCGATCGACCGGAATCATCCGCATCTTGTGGCACCACCAGCCGAACAGCGGGATCCAGGCGAGTTCCCGCTTCAGGATGAAGGCGGGATCGGAGAAGAACGGCAGGAGCGCGAAGGTCTCGAACAGCGACTGGTGCTTCGAGGCGACGAGCAGCGGCGTTCCACGCTCGGGCAGCGTGCCCCGGAACTCGACCCGGACGCCGCCGACCACCCGCAAGAGCCATGTCGAGGACCGCGCCCAGCCGTGGACGCAGCCGATCGCCCAGTTCCGCGGCAGGAGCAGCATCGGCGCGCAGCCGATCATCCAGGCGACGATGTTCACATAGAAGCAGATGTTGAAAAGGATCGACCTGACCGCCAATGCCCCGCCCCTGGTTCTCCCGCCGGCCGTTCCCGCCGGCCCGGTCACTCGCCCGCGTGGGCGGCGCTGCGGGTCATCTCAGTGAACGCGGTCGGCTCCCTGAACCTGACCCGCGCGATCGACATCAGATACTTCGCGAACTCCGACAGGAGAAGCCGTGCCGTGTCGGGATCATGCCACCAATCCTCGGCACGCATCTTCTCGGTCACCACCGCATGCGGGATCAGCCGGGCCTCGGGCAACTCGCGGGCGATCTCGTTCAGGCTGCGCGGCAGGTGATAACTCGACGTCACCACGATCAGCGAGTGGAACCCGTTGCCGCGCATCCAGTCGCGCGCCTCCTTGGCGTTGCCGACGGTGTTGAGTGCGGAATGTCCAAGATCGACGCAGCAGGAGAAAAGGAAGTCCGGGGCCAGCGTCAGGCTCGCCAGCGCCTCGCGGCTGGTGCTCGGATTGACACCCGAGATCAGGAGGCGCCGGGCACGCCCCTCGTTCAGAAGCGCCATGGCGTCGTTGATTCGGTCGGCACCGCCGGTCAGCGCCACGATGGCGTCGGCGGCTTCGGTCGCTTCGGGCTTCTGGAAGCCGCTGACGGTGTCGACAAAATGCATGAATCCGATGCCGAACGCGATGCCGCCCGCGATCAGCGCGCCGCTGACGCTGACGACCAGCAGCCGCAGCCGTAACCGGCGCTTCGGAGCCGATATCTCCGCTGGCGTCTCAGTGTCCACGGTTGCCCCCGGTGGAGCCTGGTCGCTATCGATGTTCAGCATTCCAGATCAACAGGATACTAGGGAATGAGGCGCAGTCGCGGCAAGGGTTGGGAGACCGGCCGCGACGATTTTTCCTCAATCGAAAACTCTGAGGAATCTGAACACGGTGATACGCGAGGTAAGCGCCGTCAGCGCCGCCACCAGCAGCACTGTCAGCCCGATCCCGGCAAACGCTGTCCAGCCGACGGACAGCGCGCCGAACAGTGCAGCGATCTGGTCTCCGGCCGGCGTCGCAGCGAATTGTGCGGTGATCCAGCGCACCGCGCCGAATGCCGCGAGGGCCAGCCCGCCGCCGGTCAGCCCCCCCTTCAGCCCAAGGCGCAGAAAGTGCCGCTCGAACTCGCGGGCGATGAAGGACTCCTTCGCGCCCACCAGATGCAGGACCTCGACAATATCCTTGTTGCTGGCCATGGCACCGCGGGTCGCGAAGACCACTGACAGCACCGTGGCACACAGCACCAGGGTGAGGATGCCGACCCCGCTGACGATCAGCGTGTTGGCCATCACCGCCAGCCGCCCCTGCCACAACTCGTGATCGTCGAGGCTGGAGGTTGGCACCGCGCTCATCAGACGGGTCCTGAGATCGGCGATGTCGGGCGGGGCGCGCGGATCCACCTCGACGACAATCAGCCGCGGCACCGGCAGATCGTCGAGATCGACGCCGGATCCGAGCCACGGCTCCAACAGGCCGCGAAGTTCGGCTTCCGATAGCGCCCTGGCCGAGGTGACGCCGCGTGTCGCGCTGATCAATGCCGTGGCCTCGCCGACCGCGGCGGCCATGTCCAGTCCTTCAACCGGGCGTATCTGCACGGTGATCTCGCCGGCGATGTCCGTTCGCCAGTCGCGCGCCGCGGTCGCGACGACGGCGACGGCGCCGACGGTGATGCAGGCGAGGAACGACATGATCGAGAGCACGAAGAACAGGGCGCGGCTCGCCACGCCCGCCACCGGCACGATGGCGGCGGAGGCGGCGAATTCGAACTCCTGCGGATCGGGATCCCGCTCCTCGTCGTGCATCGGTGTCGCGTCCGCCGCCATCGCCATCGCTGCGATCAGTCGTAGATGTGCATCCGGCCCTCGTTCAGGACGAAGCGGCGCGCATCGTACTGGTCCATGAGGCCGATGTCGTGCGTGGCGATGACCACGGTGGTGCCAAGCCTGTGCAGTTCCATGAACAGGCGCAGCAGCCGCCGCGCGAGCGTCGGGTCAACGTTTCCGGTCGGCTCGTCGGCGAGCAGCAGTTCCGGCTGCATGATCACTGCCCGGGCGATCGAAGCGCGCTGCTTCTCGCCGCCCGACAGCACCGGCGGATGCACGTGCATCCGGTCTCCGAGCCCCACCCAGTGCAGCAACTCGATCACGTCTGTCCGATAGGCGGATTCATCCTTGCCGATCACCCTGAGCGGCAGTGCGACGTTCTCGTAGGTGGGCAGGTGGTCGAGCAGCCGGAAGTCCTGGAAGATGACGCCAATCCGCCGCCGGACCGTGGGCAAGTCGGACCGCGACAGTGTCGCCACGTCATGGCCGAACACGGTGATCAGGCCCCGCGTCGGCTTCAGCGCGAGGAACAGAAGCCGCATCAGCGACGTCTTGCCCGCACCGGAGGGACCGGTGAGGAACTGGAACGAACCCGAATCGATGCGGAACGAGACGTCGCGCAACACCTCCGGCCCCATGCCGTAGCGCAGGCCGACATTTTCGAAACGGATCACGCCTTGCTCCCCTTGGCCTCCTGATCGGCAACCATCGGCTCGCCTCCTTAAGGCTTCATTAATCATAATCCGGGCAGTTGGAACCACGCGCCGCCCCGCGCGCCGTCGGGCCAGTCGTGGCTGGCGAACGTTTTGGGACGACGATGACGATTACGTGTCCTAACTGCGGCACGAGCTACGAAGTCGACGCGGCGACATTCCCGCCGGCCGGACGGAAGGTACGCTGCGCGCGCTGCCGGGAGATATGGCACGCGGAGCTCGACCTGTCGCCGGTCCCGGTGCAGGTGGTTCTCCCGCCGGAGCCGGCGCCGGTCGAACCGTTCGCTCTCCAGGCCGACCCCGCAGCGGACCAGATGCCGCAGGGGGCCCGCATTGTCGAGGACGATCCGGGCGACGACGAGCCAGCACCCAGGATGGACGTCGAGCAGGCCGCCCGGGCCCGCGATGC
>JAEYRQ010000351.1 GCA_023435545.1 Pseudomonadota bacterium
GTGCTGCTCGGCGCGGGACCTCTGCTCCTGCTCGTTGGCCTCGGCTTCCATCTGCCGCGTCCGGATCAGATTCTGGCGGAACACTTCGACGCTCGCCGCCATCGCTCCGAGTTCGTCGCGGCGGCCGGCAGCAGGGATCTCCATGGTGGTCTCGCCGGCTGCCAGCTGCTGCATGGTTTGCGCCATCGCCGCCATCGGGCGTGTCATCCGGCGTGCGAAGACGACCCCGAACAGGGCCATGACGGCCAGCACGCCCAGCGTCGCCAGGGCCATGTTGTTGCGCATCGCGATGGCCGGGGCCATGACCTCCGCCATGTCGACCTGTCCGACGATCGCCCAGCGCGTCCCCTCGAAATCGAGCGGCCGGAAGGCCGACAGGACATCGACACCGCGCCCGTCAGCGCCCTCCAACGCTCCGCTGCCGCCGGCGAGCGCGGCCCGTACTGCCTCGGTGTCGAGACGGCGCGAGAGGATCGTCGACTCGCTGACGAACCGCGAATCACTGCGCATCAGGCCGTCGGCGCCGACGATGTAAGTCTCGCCGGTTTCGCCCATGCCGGCGCTCTCCTGCATGACGGCGTTCAGTCGGTCGATCGGCATCTGGAAGACAAGCACTCCGATCGGCCGTCCATCCCGGAAGATCGGCGTCCCGATGAAGCTCGCCGGCGCACCGTGACTTGGGCCATAGGGCTTGAAGTCGAAGAAAGCGACCTGGCCCGGTTGCGAAAGGGCCCTGGCCGCCCGGAACACGTTGCCGAGATCGGAATCCTTCCACTCGCCGGTGTTCAGGTTGGTGGCGTAGTCGAGCTCCTTGAACACCGTGTAGACGAGGTCGCCGTCCAGCGAGAACAGGAAGATGTCATAGTAGCCGCGCGTCTGCAGCATCTCGCGGAACCACGGGTGGTAAGCGCGATGGACATCGCTGTAGGCGGACCCGTCGGCGGCGAAGTCCAGACGGTGCTTCTCGCCGAGTTCGTGCGGATTGTCCTCGATATAGAGGCGCTGAAGCGTCGCGAGGGCGTCGCTGTCCTGTCCGATCTCGCGGAAGCCGCTGTCGAACTCCTCCAGGGCGCGGGCCGTAGCGGGATTCGACGCCACGATCGTCAGGTCCTCCCGGATCGTGGCGAGATAGGCCTGCAGGGCGTCGCTCCGCACCTGGGTCAGCGCCGCGAACCTCTCGACGACGGCATCGTGCAGCGCCGACCGCGACAGCACGTACCCCACCGTCCCGACCGCCAACGCGGCGATGACCGCGGCTCCGACGATCGCGGCAGGAATCTTCCGGGCCAGCGTGAATCCGGCACGATCAGCAGTCATGGCAGGTCGCCCTCCACCCCCGCTCCGGCACATTCATCCCGGTGCCGGATGCTTACGGAGGGGAAGATTTCAACAATGCCAGCTAAATTTTCCTTAAATTTAATCCGCATTCAGTCACGCGCGGTCGCGACATTTTGGCACTGGCGGCTCATGAGCCTTCGCGTGCCGCCCTCTCGATCGCCTCGAGGATCATGCGCTTCGCCTCCTCCGGGCCGCCCCAGCGCACCACCTTGACCCATTTGCCCGCCTCGAGATCCTTGTAGTGCTCGAAGAAGTGCTGGATCTGCTCGATGGTGATCGCCGGAAGATCCTCGTAGGACTTCACCCGCTCATAGCGGCGCGTCAGGCGCGTCGAGGGGATCGCCACGACCTTCTCGTCACCGCCCTTCTCGTCCTCCATCACCAGCACGCCGATCGGCCGGCAGTTCAGGTATGCGCCGGGAACGATGGGCCGCTGGTTGGCGACGACGACATCGATCGGATCGCCGTCCTCCGACAGCGTATGCGGGACGAAGCCGTAGTTCCCGGGATAGCGCATCGGCGTGTAGAGGAACCGGTCGACGAACATCGTTCCTGCCGCCTTGTCCATCTCGTACTTGATCGGCTCGCCGCCGACCGGCACCTCGACGATGACGTTGATGTCCTCGGGTGGGCTCTCGCCCACGGGGATGGCGTCGATACGCATGGCGGTACTCCTTCTTGCGCGCTCGAGGCACCTAGCCTCCGCCGGGGTGTCGAGGCAATCTAGACATGGGAACTGAGTCGCGGGCGAACTGAATCGGGGCGACCCGAGTCGTTCCGGCTGAAAGGGGGGACTTCAATGCGCGCTCTTGCCGTTGCCGCAGCGCTTCTGCTCGCCGCCCCGCCGGCCCTCGCCGCCGGCGCGACCAGCGCCTATACCAAGATCGACCTCGACCGCTGCACGGTCCTCGAACGCAACGAGGAATTCGGCAGCATGGTGTGGCGCTGCCCCGGGCATTCCGGGATAGACGTGTGGGTGGCCGACGACGACGCGCGGATGCTCGTCTCCTACGGCCCCGGCGCGGAGTACCAGACCGCCGCGTCGCAGACGCTGCCGCCCTTCAACACGATCGGCGACACCCTGGAGTGGCGGATCGGCCCCGACCGGCGCCCCTTCGCCACCATCCTGCGCTGGCACACCTCGTTCGATGACGGGTCCACAGGCCAGGTGCTGGTAGTGACCCGTCTGGCCGCGGACGGCGTCTGCCATGTGGCCTACATCGATGCGCTGGTGAACCGCGACGCCAACGTGCTGGCGCGGCAGGCGGCCGACACGATGGCCCCCGGCCACGACTGCGCGCAGGGGCCCCGGATCTACGGAACGTACGGCCGCGGCATCGGCTACTGAGGCGCGCCCGACCGCCGGCGGCCGGACCATGCGCCGGTGCGCCGCCCGGCGGCTTCACCCTAGCGCCAGGCGAAGGCGATCTTGCGCAGCCTGACGTCGCCGAACGGCTCCACCGCGCGCGCGACCTCGACGCCGCCAAGCCGGGTGTAGAA
>JAEYRQ010000473.1 GCA_023435545.1 Pseudomonadota bacterium
CCAGGTTTCGGCGAAATCCTCCCAAGGATGCGCACTGGCATAGGCGGTGACGTGGCGCTCCTGCCAGTCGGCAGGTGCTCCGTCGGCATAGTGGCGCTGCAGCGACTCGCCATAGTCGGCGCGCTCGTCGCCGAACATGGACCGGAACTCGTCGAGCAGACCGCCGTCGCGGACCAGAAGGTTCCAGTAGTGGTGTCCGACCTCATGGCGAAAATGGCCGAGCAGGGTCCGATACGGCTCGTTCAACGCGGCGCGGCGAGCCTCCCGCTCCGCGTCGTCGGCCTCCGCGATGTTGAGCGTGATCAGCCCGTCCGCGTGACCGGTCAGCACCGGTCGGCCGGGGTCCGTATCGGCCAGGAAATCGAAGGCGAGGCCGGTCTCGTCGTCGCTGGCCCTGGTATCGATGGGCAGGTCGAGGCGCAGCAGCGAATAGACAAGCCGACGCTTGCCGGATTCGATCTGGCGCCAGAGTTCGACGTTCCGCTCGACGGTGAGATCGGGAATGGTGCGGTTCAGTCCGCACGATACGCACAGGTCTCCGGCCGATGCAGCCGGTACCAGCCAGTTGCACGCCCCGTAGCCCGCATTCGCGCAGAAGCGCACGCGTTGCTCCGCCTCGCCCCAGGGCTGCCAGAGCGGGGCGTCGAGGGGCACGAGGGCCGTCAACTCCGCCGCGTCCGGCCGGAAGCCGAGCGCCGAGCCGCAGCGTTCGCAGACGACGTTCTCGAAATAGACCGGCAGTCCGCAACTCTGGCATTCGAACAGCTTCATGGCGAGGTCTCGCGATCACCAAGGAGGCAGGGGAACGCGCCGCCACCTGAATCGATCCGCCGGGCGATCCCGACTGGCCATCCTACCGGACTGCCGCGCGCCGCAGGCGGTCGTTAACCGCCTCGCCGAGCCCCTCGTCGGGGATCGGCGAGACCGCGATGGTGGCGGCGCCCGACGCATCCAGCCGCCGCAGGCAGGTGAACAGGTTCGCGGCCGCCTCGGTCAGGTCACCGGCCTCGGAGAGGTTGAGGATCACCGCCGCGGTATCGGCGCCGTCAGGAAGATGTGGCCCGAAGGCGAGCAGCGCCTCGCCGGCCGCCACGTCGAAGGCGTCGAGACGCACCCGGGCATTCGGCGCGTAGTGCGAGGCGAGCATGCCGGGCGCTTGCGGGCGCCCCGGATCGTGAGCGTCAGGCGTCGCCAGGGCTCGCCCGAGCACCGCCTCGATGTCGGCGCGCGAGATCCCGCCCGGGCGGAGCAACACGGGATCGGGCCCCACGCAGGCGACGATGGTCGATTCCAGTCCGACCCGGCACGGGCCGGCGTCGATCACTAGCGCCACGGCCTCTCCAAGCTCCTCGATCGCCGCTTCGGCGGTGGTCGGGCTGATCCGGCCGGAGCGGTTGGCACTGGGGGCGGCGAAGGGGCTGCCGAGCAGACGCGCGATGTCGCGGGCAATCGGTGCGTCGGGCAGCCGCAGGCCGACCGTGTCGAGCCCTGCCGTCACGAGATCGCAGATCGTCGAACCCGGCCGCCGCGGCACCACCAGCGTCAGCGGCCCAGGCCAGAACGCCTCGGCAAGCTTCGAGGCGGATGCGTCGAACGCCCCGTGCGCCTCAGCCATTCCCCGGTCGGCGACATGCGAGATCAGCGGATTGAAGGCCGGGCGCCCCTTCGCCGCATAGAGCCTCGCAACCGCCTCGGCGTTCGTCGCGTCGGCGGCGAGGCCATAGACCGTCTCGGTCGGCAGCACCACCAGTTCGCCCGCCCCGAGACGGCGCGCGGCCGCCGCCGCGATGGTCTCGCGAACTTCCGCGCCGGCGGCGGGATCGAGGCGTACGAGGTCCAAGACGCGGTGCTTCCGTTTACGTAAGATGGATCGTGCCGGCGGCGCTATCCGTTGACGCCCCGCCGGTCGGGCATAAAGTGCAGGCCGGTTCAGGCCCCGCCTATTGGCCGGGCCGGCGCGACGTCGTCAAGCGCGTCCGCGTTGTCACATGTTCGATCTGGAGGTTGAGTTGAGCTATCGCGCGCCGGTTTCCGATATCGCCTTCGCCCTGCGCCACATCGCCGGTCTCGACCGGGAACTGGAGCGCGGCACCTTCGGCGACCTCAGCGCCGACCTGGTGGACGCGGTGCTGAGCGAGGCCGGCCGCTTCGCGACCGAGGAGATCGCCCCGCTCAACCGGGTGGGCGACGAGGTCGGGGCGGTGCTTTCGGACGGCGCGGTGACCATGCCGCCCGGCTGGAAGGAAGCGTACGGGCGCTGGATCGAGGGCGGCTGGGCGAGCCTGACCGGGCCGGCCGGGTTCGGCGGCCAGGACCTGCCGACCTGCCTGTCGGTCGCGACGCTGGAGATGTGGAACTCCGGCTCCATGGCCTACGGCATCGGCCCGACCCTGACGCTCGGCGCGGTCGAGGCAATTCATGCACATGCCAGCCAGAAACTGCAGGAAGTTTTCCTCGCCAAACTGGTCTCCGGCGAGTGGATGGGGACGATGAACCTGACCGAGCCGCAGGCGGGCTCGGACCTCGCGCTCCTCAAGGCGAAGGCAGAGCCCCGGGGCGACGGCAGCTACCTGATCCGCGGCACCAAGATCTTCATCACCTATGGCGAGCACGACTTCACCGACAATATCGTACACCTTGTTCTGGCAAGGCTTTCGGACGCGCCGGCGGGCACACGGGGCATCTCGCTGTTCCTCGTGCCGAAGTTTCTCGTGAACCCGGACGGCTCGCTGGGGCCGCGCAACGACGTGTGGTGCCGCAGCCTCGAGCACAAGCTCGGCATCCATGCCAGCCCCACCTGCGTGATGGCTTTCGGCGAAAACGAGGGCGCGGTCGGCTGGCTGGTCGGCGAGGAGAACCGCGGCCTGAACTGCATGTTCACGATGATGAACAACGCCAGACTATGCGTTGGAATTCAAGGGGTTGCGGTCGCTGAGCGGGCTTATCAGACCGCACTCGGCTATGCTCGCGAGCGCCGGCAGGGGCGGATGCCGGGCATGCCGCCGGAGGAGGCCGTGCCGATCATCGCGCACCCGGACATCCGCCGCAGCCTGATGACCATGAAGGCGCTGACGGCGGCTGCGCGGGCGATCTGCTACGAAACGGCGCTCGCCACCGACCTCGCCCGCCATGCCCGCGAGGAGGGTGAGCGCGAGGCCGCGCAGGCGCGCGCCAATCTACTCACGCCGGTCGCCAAGGCCTTCTCCACCGACATCGGCGTCGAGGTCGCCTCGATCGGGATCCAGGTGCACGGCGGCATGGGCTACATCGAGGAGACCGGGGCGGCCCAGCACCTGCGCGACGCGCGCATCGCGCCGATCTACGAGGGGACCCACGGCATCCAGGCGATCGACCTAGTCGCCCGCAAGCTGCCGCTCGGCGGCGGCCGGGTCGTCGCCTCCTACATCGCCGACATGCGCCGGATTGCTGAGGCGGTGTCGGAGACCAACGACCCTGCATTCGGCACGATGGGGACACGGCTCGCCGCGGCGATCGACGCGCTGGAGCGGGCGACCGCATGGCTCGCCGGGACCTTGCCCGCCACTCCGGACGCCGCGCTGGCCGGGGCGACGCCGTATCTGCGGCTGTTCGGCCTGGCCGCCGGCGGCATCGCGCTCGCGCGTGGCGCCCTAGCCGCCAGGGCGCTCGCCGACGAGGCCCAGGCCGGTCCGGTGACGCTCGCCCGGTTCTTCGCCGAGAACATCTGCCCGGAAGCACCGGGGCTCGCCGATGTGGTCATCGGCGGGGCAGAGTCGGTCGTCGCGGCCGAGGTCGCGCTGGCCTCATAAGTGCAGGAGGGAGCGGTGCCGACACTGAAGGACAAGACCCTGTTCATCACCGGTGCGAGCCGCGGCATTGGCCTCGCGATAGCACTCAGAGCCGCGCGTGACGGCGCCAACATCGCGATTGCCGCCAAGACCGCCGAGCCGAACCCGAAGCTGGAAGGCACGATCTACTCCGCCGCCGAGGCGATCGAGGCGGCCGGCGGCCGGGCGCTGCCGCTCGTCTGCCACTTCCGCGACGTGGCGCAGGGCGCGGCCGCGGTGCAGGCGGCCGCGGAGCGATTCGGCGGCATCGACATCTGCGTCAACAACGCCAGCGCCATCTCGCTCACCGGCATCCTCCAGACCGAGATGAAGCGCTTCGACCTGATGCATCAGATCAACGCGCGCGGCACGTTTCTCGTGTCGAAGGCCTGCATCCCGCATCTCGAAAAGTCGGGAAATCCGCACATCCTGATGCTGTCACCACCGCTCGACATGCAGGCGAAGTGGTTCGCCCCGCACACCGCCTACACCATGGCGAAGTTCGGCATGAGCATGGTGGTGCTCGGCCTGTCGGGGGAACTGAAGGGCAAGGGCATCGCCGTCAACGCGCTGTGGCCGCGAACCACCATCGCGACGGCAGCCGTCAAGAACCTGCTCGGCGGCGAGGCGCTGATGCGGGCGAGCCGCACGCCGGAGATCCTTGGCGAGGCGGCCTACCGGATCTTCACGAAGCCCTCCCGCGAGTTCACCGGCAGGTTCCTGATCGACGACAGTTTTCTGTGGGAGGAGGGTGAGCGCGACTTCGACCGCTACCGGGTCGATCCCTCAGTTGATCTGCAGGTCGACTTCTTCGTGCCGGACGACATGCCGCCGCCCGTGAGCCTGAAACGCATCGCAGCGTCCGGATAGTCATCCCGGATAGAGCCAGCGGGCGAACAGCCGCGTCATGCGCGGCAGCACCACATGGTTTGTCAACCGTGCTCGCGGAGGGAGATGACGATGGCGACTAATGAAATCGACGTGGTTCGCGCGCTACTCGGTGCCAGACCGCGGCCCGTTGGCTGGGCCGAACGCCGGCAACGGATCGATGAGGTCGGCTCGGTCTGGCCTGTCGCCGCGGACGTGGCGCTGGAGCCTGTCGACATCGGCGGCGTGCCGGGCGAGTGGTCGATCGTGCCCGGCAGCGATCCCTCGCGCGTGCTCGTCTACTTCCACGGCGGCGGCTACTGCTCTGGCTCCATCGTCAGTCATCGGCGGCTGGTCACCGAGGTGGGCCGAGCGGCCGGTCTGCGTACCCTCGCGATCGACTACCGCCTTGCGCCGGAGCACCCCTTCCCCGCTGCGCTGGAGGACGCGCTGACGACGTGGCATTGGCTCCGCGGCCAGGGCATCGCCGCCGGCCGCATCGCGGTCGGTGGAGACAGCGCCGGGGGCAACCTCACCGTGGTGCTGATCAACGCGCTGCGCGAGGCGGGCGAGCAACTTCCGGGCTGCGCCTGGCTCGTCTCGCCATGGACCGATCTCACCATGTCGGGCGACACACTCGCGACCAGGGACGAAGTCGATCCGCTCATCCACAAGGCCTATCTGGAGGAACTCGCCGCTGCATATCTCTCCGGCGGCATCGGCCCGGCCGATCCCCGGGTGTCGCCGCTCTTCGCCGACCTGCGCGGCCTGCCGCCCGTTCTCGTGCAGGTCGGTTCGGACGAGACGCTGCTCGCCGATGCCTCCCGGTTCGCTGTCGCGGCCGGCGCGGCCGAGGTACCGGTCACGCTGCAGATATGGCCCCGCATGATCCATGCCTGGCCGATGTGGAACGCCCGCCTGGAGGCAGGCCGCAGTGCCCTTGCCGATGCCGGGGCGTTCATGCGCAACCATCTGCGGAACGGCTCCCCCTGACGGGTGCCCGGCCGTCGGGGGAATGCCGAGGTCGAGGGACCGTACCCCGTCCTGTCGGAGGATGGCGGCTTCACAAACCCCTCGCCATCGGGGAACCGCGCCGCTAGGGTCTCGGACGACATTCTGGAACGGTTACCAGCCTTGCCTACGCTCTATCTCTCGCATTCCGCCTGCCTCGAGCACGACAATGGCTACGGCCATCCCGAGCGCGCCGACCGTCTCAGGGCGATCGAACGGGCGCTCGAGGACGAGGCCTTCTCGCTGCTGGTGCGCGAGCGCGCGCCGCGCGGCACGCTGGAGCAGGCGGCGCTGGCCCATCCGATGGCCTATGTCGAGCGGATCGCCGCCATGTCGCCGGCTGACGGCATCGTCCATATCGACGCCGACACCTCGATGTCGCCGGGCAGTCTCGAAGCTGCCCTGCACGCGGTGGGCGCGGCGACCGCCGCGGTGGACGAGGTAATGGCCGGCAAGGTCGCCAACGCCTTCTGCGCGGTTCGTCCGCCCGGCCACCACGCGGAGACCGCTCGGGCGATGGGGTTCTGCCTCTTCAACACCGCGGCGATCGCCGCCCGGCACGCGCAGGCCGCACACGGGGCGGAGCGGGTCGCGGTGATCGATTTCGACGTCCATCACGGCAACGGCACCCAGGACATCTTCTGGGATGATGCCAGCCTGTTCTACGGCTCGACCCACCAGATGCCGCTCTATCCGGGCACCGGCGCGATCTCGGAGCGTGGGGTGGGCAACATCTTCAACGCTCCGCTCGCTCCCGGCGCCGGCGGGCCGGAGTTCCGCGAGGCGATGGAGGGCGTGGTACTGCCCGGCCTCGAACGATTCGCGCCCGACCTCGTGATCATTTCCGCCGGCTTCGACGCCCACACCCGCGATCCGCTCGCCAATATCAACCTGGTCGAGGAGGATTTCGCCTGGATTACCAGACGGTTGCTGGAAATTTCCGATGCCTCCTGCAACGGCAGGGTCGTATCCTTGCTGGAAGGCGGCTACGATCTGATGGGGCTCGCCCTCTCGGCGGCGGCGCATGTGCGGACGCTGATGCGGGCGTGACGGGGCGGAGGCCACGAGGGAAGTAATGTCGGCAAGCAACGCCCCCAATCCGCCAGGGGAGATCTCGACGCTTACGTTCGAGCAGGCACTGGCAGCGCTCGAGAAGATCGTCGAGCGGCTGGAAAGCGGCAACGTGCCGCTCGAGGAATCGATCTCGATCTATGAGCGCGGCAATGCGCTGCGCGAGCACTGCGAAGCGCTCTTGAAGACCGCGGAGACGAAGGTCGAGAAGATCGTCGTCGGCCGCAACGGCGAGGCTGCGGGGACCGCGCCGCTGGACGTGGACTGAGGTCCACGAAAGAATGCGCCCCGGCTGGGTTGCCGGGGCGCGAGTTTCAACGGGAGGAGTCTGGCCTTCAGTCGTCCCTACATCCAGTAGGGCGGGACACCGTAGTGGTCATGCACCCGGCGCTCCCAGGCGCGGTCCACGGGATCCCATTCGTCCTTGCGGGCAACGCGGGGAGCGCCCTCCAGTTCCGTCTCGCTGACGTTCACGACGTAACCGCCATAGCGGGTGTCGTAATCGAGCTTGCTCCAGGGCAGCGGATAGTAGTCCTCGCCGAGGCCGAGGAAGCCGCCGAAGCTCATCACCGCGTAGGCGGCCTGGCCGCTGCGCTTGTCGATCATGATCCGGTCGATCGACCCGATCTTCTCGCCGTCGGGCCGATAGACCGAAGTGCCCTCGACCTTGTCCGACCCGATCAGGTCGACCGTCTCGCGCTTCTCGAGCGTCTGCTTGTCCGTGTGCATCTCATGGCTCCTTGGGGTGAGAGATCCGATCCAGCAAAACGCCGGCGGATACCCCACGGTTCCGGAGCCAGAAGGATCGCGTGACGCGCTCAAGCCCTGCTGCGGACCCTGTATCGGCCCGGCGGCAACCCGAAGGCGGCAGAGAAGGCGCGGCTGGCATGGGCCGAATCGCTGAACCCCCAGCGCAGAGCGATTTCGGTGATCGAAAGATGGCCCAGGCGGGGGTCGTCGAGATCGCGGCGGATCCGCTCCAGGCGGCGGGTACGGATGTGGGCGGCGAGCGTGCGCCCGGTCGCGGCGAAGGCCATGTGCAGATAGCGTGGCGTCACTCCGAACTCCGCCGCCAGCGACCGCGGCCCGAGATCGGGATCGTCCAACCCGGTCTCGACGCGGGCGAGGATGCGCGCGACCAGGTCGCCGGCAGCACGATTCGGCTGGTCCGGCGACATCAGGCGCGCGATCAGGTCGACGACCATGTCGGCGGCGACAGGCTGGTGGGCGGCGGGGATGCCGCGGGCGATCCGCGTCAGCGCCGTCAGATGGCCGGCGACGAGACCACCGAGACCGCTCCGGCCGTCGATCGGTATGGCGCTGCCGCAGAGCGCGGCCGGGGCCATTCGTTCCAGCACGGAGCGCGGCACCAGCAGCGTCACCTTGTGCAGCGGATCCACCACCTCGAAATCGATCGGCCGGGCGCCGTCCCAGATGAGAATATCGCCGGGACCGAGCCGCGCGGCGACGTCGCCCTGGCGGACGTTCTCCCTGCCGGCGAGGACGAGCAGGACACCCACCGTGTCGCCCTCCGTCCGGCGGATCTCGCGGCGGCCCCGCCACCCGGACAATGGAGCGCTGCGGCATTCGATAAGGGTCGCCGACCCCATCGCCGTCCAGGCGAGGCGGCACTGCTGGTCGGTCTTGTCGCGCAGGGCGAGCTGCCAGGGCAGATGCACCGAGCTCAGCATCGCCCGCACGGCCTCGCCGCGCAGGCCCGCGGGCAGCGAGCGCGTGCTCCAGTCGCCGCTGGTCGCCTCGGCGGGCGTCATCCTCTCCTCGCGCTGTCTCTATGGGACGGACAGGTCTCGAGGGGAGAATATCACAATCCCGCTTCCCTCGCGGTCAATCCCGCTTCCCTCCAGTCCAAGCACCAGGCGTCCTTCCCGGCTAGGACAGGCTACCCGCCCGCCGGGTGCGCAGCCCGCCGGTTGAGCACACCAGGGGGCAGACACATGGAGGAAACCGCATGAGACGGGACATCGAGTTCAGGACCGAGGATGGCGTGACGCTGCGCGGCTGGCAGTTCCTACCGCACGGCGTCGAGGGGCCTGCGCCGACCGTGATCATGGCGCACGGCTTCACGGCGACCCGCGAGATCTTCCTCGACGATTTCGCCGAGGTCTTCGCCGCCGCCGGCATCGGCGTCATCGTCTACGACCACCGCAATTTCGGCGTCAGCGATGGGGAGCCGCGCGGCCATGTCGATCCGCGCCAGCAGATCGACGGCTACCGCGATGCGATCACCTTCGCCCAGACCCTGCCGGAGGTCGATTCCAACCGCATCGGCATCTGGGGATCCAGCTATTCCGGCGGTCACGTCCTCGTGGTCGCCGCGATCGACCGGCGGGTGAAGTGCGTCGTCTCGCAGGTGCCGCTGACCTACGGCTTCGAATCGGCCAGGCGCCTGATCCGCGGCGACATGTGGGCGGGCCTGCGCGCCGCCTTCGACGCCGACCGCGCGGCGCGCCTGTGCGGGGAGCCGGGCGGCCGGATGCCGGTTGCAGCCCCCGATGGAAACTGCGCGCTGCCGACCGCCGACACCTGGGAATTCTTCTCCCGCTTCGAGGCGGAGCACGAGACCAACTGGAAGAACGAGGTGACGCTGCACTCGATCGAGCTGTTCACCGAGTACGAGCCGGCGACCTACATCTCGCGCATCGCGCCGACGCCGCTCCTGGTGGTGGTCGCCCGCGACGATCACCTCACCCCGTTCGACCTCACCGCGCGCGCCTATGAGGAGGCTCTGGAGCCGAAGAAGCTGCTGGTGCTGCCCGGCGGCCATTTCGAGGCCTATACGGGCGAGGCGTTCAAGATCTCCTCGGCCGCCCAACGGGATTGGTTCAAATCCCATCTC
This sequence comes from Pseudomonadota bacterium, assembly GCA_023435545.1. Taxonomy (GTDB): domain Bacteria; phylum Pseudomonadota; class Alphaproteobacteria; order Rhizobiales; family Tepidamorphaceae; genus Tepidamorphus. The sequence goes on from JAEYRQ010000473.1 coordinate 9,613, forward strand.
TGAAAGGCAGGCAGAGCCGCCCCGCGCGCGGCCCGGCAAAGCACCAATGCGCGTCGCCGCCTGCCCATCGGGAGGAGGTGACGCGCCTTTCCGTCCCGGACACACAGGACCTCCCCGCCGACGAGCCAGCAGGCCCTCCGCCTTGCGGTCCCGCCGAGGCCGTGCCATAC
>JAEYRQ010000485.1 GCA_023435545.1 Pseudomonadota bacterium
GCTCTTCTCATTCCGGTGGACGCTTCCCGCCCAGGCCGGCGCTCATCGGCTCAGAACGAAGCCCGGACGTTGCCTCCGTCGACCAGGATGTTCTGTGCGGTAATGAAGCCGGCATGCGTGCTGCAGAGGAAGGCGCAGGTATGGCCGAACTCCGAAGGCTGGCCGAAGCGTCCGGCCGGCACGGCTGCCTTCAGCTCCGCCGCCACGTCCTCCTCTGAGCGGCCGGTCGCCTTGGTGCGAGAGGCCAGCATCGCCTTGATGCGGTCCGTCTCGAAGGTTCCGGGCAGCAGGTTGTTGATGGTCACGCCGCTGCCCGCGACCTGCCGGGCGACGCCCGACAGGAAGCCGGTGAGGCCGGCCCGTGCAGCACTCGACAGGTCGAGGCCGGGAATTGCCTGGAGGACCGACGAGGACGTGATGTTGACGATCCGCCCGAAGCCGCACTCCATCATCGGGTCGATGACGCGCTGGATCAGCTCGATCGGCGTGACCATGTTCATCACCACGCCGGTCAGCATCGCCTCGCGGTCGATTTCGCGGAAGTCGCGGAACGGAGGGCCGCCATTGTTGTTGACCAGGATGTCCGGGTTCCCGTTGGCGGCAATGAGCGCATCCTGCACATCCTTCCGCGAGACGTCTCCGGCCACGGGAATCACCCGCGCGCCGGTTGCCCGTGCGATCTCGTCGGCGGTACGGGTGAGCCGCTCCGGATCCACGCCGTTGATGACGATCTCGCAGCCTGCCTCCGCGAGTGCCTCCGCGCAGGCCCGGCCCAGGCCCCGGCTCGATGCGCAGACGACCGCCCGCCGTCCTCGAATTCCAACATCCATCCCACGTTCCTTCGCTGGTTCTGATGCCCGCGGCGGATACGCCGCCGGGGAGCGATCCAAAGCCGTGCGCCCCACGATGTCCAGTCCCAGAGATGCACCGCGCGCATGGCTGCCCCAACGGCAACAGTGTTGCAGCGACATGACAGGCGTCATAATCCTGCCAAGCAAATCAAGTTATTGGCGGCTGGACTGAGACTGCGGACGAGGGGCAACCGTGCACCAGCATCCTGCCAGAATGACCTACCGGACGTTGTTCCTGTCCGATGTGCATCTCGGCACAAAGGGCTGCCAGAGCGATCTCTTCCTGGACTTCCTCAAGCATACCGAGGCCGAGACGATCTATCTCGTCGGCGACATCGTCGACTTCTGGCGGCTGAAGCGCTCCTGGTACTGGCCACAGCAGCACAACGACGTGGTGCAGAAGCTGCTGCGCAAAGGGCGCAAGGGCGCGCGAATCATCTACATCCCGGGGAATCACGACGAGCTGCTCCGCGACTACATCGGCACGCATTTCGGCGGCATCGAGGTGATGCGACGCGCCGTGCACGTCTCGGCGACCGGAGAGAGGTTCCTCGTCCTGCACGGCGACGAGTTCGACGCCGTGGTGCGATACGCCAAGTGGCTGGCGCTGCTCGGTGACTGGGCCTACGCAACTGCCCTCGTCATCAACACCTACTTCAACATCGCCCGGCGCAAGCTCGGCTTTCCGTACTGGTCGCTGTCGGCCTGGCTCAAGCTCAAGGTGAAGAACGCCGTGGCTTTCATCAGCGAGTTCGAGCAGGCGCTTGCCAGCGAGGCGGCCCGCGCGCGGGTCGATGGGGTCATCTGCGGCCATATCCACCATCCCGCCGACCAGATGATGAACGGGATTCGTTACGTGAACTGCGGCGACTGGGTCGAGAGCTGCACGGCAGTGGGCGAGCGCCCCGACGGCACGTTCGAGATCATCCGCTGGCCGACCGTCAGGGCGCAGCAGCAGACGCCGGTCGAGACAGAACGGGCCGCCGCGTGACGCCGCTGACATGAAGCGGCTCGTGCTGGCCACGGATGCCTGGCATCCGCAGGTCAACGGCGTCGTCAGCGTGCTCGACAGGCTGCGTCGCGAAACCCCCGCCCATGGGCTGGAGATCGAGGTGGTATCTCCGGCCGAGTTCCGGTCGGTGCCGCTTCCGACATACAGCGAGATACGGCTCGCGCTGACTGGACCCTCGCAGGTCGGACGTCGCATAGAGGCGTTCGGAGCAGACTATATCCATGTCCCGACCGAGGGGCCGGTCGGCATGGCGGCGCGGCGTTGGTGCCTGCGCTCCGGACGGTGCTTCACCACGAGCTTCCACACGCGATTCCCGGAATATCTCGCGCGGCGCCTGCCGGTGCCGCCGAGCCTCTCTTACGCCTGGCTCAGGCGCTTCCACAACGCCGGGCGGGCGACACTCGTTTCGACCCCGACGCTGGCGGCGGAACTGACCGCTAGGGGCTTCGAGAGGCCGGTGATCTGGCCGCGGGCCATCGATACCGCGCTGTTCACCCCCGGCGAGCCTGCCGCTCTCGATTTTCCGAGACCGGTATTCCTCTATGTCGGCCGCGTCGCTGTAGAGAAGAGCGTCGACGAGTTCCTGGCGCTGGATCTGCCGGGCACCAAGGTCGTCGTCGGCGATGGGCCGCAGCGAGCCGAACTCGAGCGGCGGTTCCCGGATGTCCGCTTCCTCGGCGTGCACAGGGGCGAGGACCTCGTCCGGCTGTACCGGGCCGCCGACGTCTTCGTCTTCCCCAGCCGCACCGACACGCTGGGACTCGTTTCCATCGAGGCGATGGCCTGCGGCGTGCCAGTCGCCGCCTATCCGGTGCCGGGGCCGATGGACGTCGTCGGTGACTCGGGGGCGGGTGTCCTCGACGAGGACCTTCGGACCGCGGCGCTGACGGCGTTGGCGATCCGGCCGGAGGCCTGCCGGACCCGCGCGCTGGAGTTCAACTGGGAAACCAGCGCCCGCACCTTCGTCGACATCATCTTGCGGTCGAACCGCGACGCCACGGCCTGACGTCGCCATTTTGCTGCCCCGTCCGATCCTGTAGTCTCGGCCGACGAAACCCAGGCGGAGGCATCCCATGGCGACCGCAGTCCGGCACATCCCGTCCTTCGAGGACATCGAGGCCGCCGCGGCGCGGCTGGCCAGCGTCTGCGTCCGGACGCCGCTACTGTCCTCCCCGGCGCTCGACGCGGCGACGGGGGCGCGGGTGCTGATCAAGCCCGAGATCCTGCAGCGTACCGGCTCGTTCAAGTTCCGTGGCGCCTACAACGCCATCGCCGCTCTCGACGAGGCACAGCGCCGGCGCGGGATCGTTACCTGTTCGTCCGGCAACCACGCCCAGGGCATCGCCGCGGCCGCCCAGCTGTTCGGCGTGCCGGCCACCATCGTCATGCCCTCGGACGCCCCGCCGCTGAAGCGCGACCGCACCCGGTCCTACGGCGCCCGCATCGTGCCCTACGACCGGGCGACAGGGGATCGCGACGCGCTCGCCGCCGAGGTCGTGGAGGAGACCGGTGGCGTGTTCGTCTCGCCCTACGACGATCCCGGCGTGATCTCCGGGCAGGGCACGGCAGGGGTCGAACTGGTGCAGCAGGCCAGAGAGCTGGCCGGAGAGCCGGACCTGGTGTTGGTTCCCTGCGGCGGCGGCGGCTTGACCGCCGGCGTGGCGCTTGCGGTCAAGACATTGGCACCCTCGGCGCGGGTCATGACGGTGGAGCC
>JAEYRQ010000564.1 GCA_023435545.1 Pseudomonadota bacterium
GCGAACAGGAAGCAGGTCCACACCAGCAGGCAGCGGGACAGTTCCTCCGCCCAGATGAGCGATCCCGACAGGAAGTACCGGTAGAAGACCTGCGCCGTCAGAATGACGACGATGAGTCCAACGGCGAAGGCCGCGCTTGCCTGCATCACCTGGACATATGCCCGATAGGCCGCAGCGGCGGTCCCGCCGAGGGTGGTGGTGGTGTGGGTGGTCCTGGACATCGAGGGACGGACGCCTGCGAATTCGAGTCGGGCGTTGGCCGGCGAGGCGATCTGACGCCCCGCCGGCCTGGCCTCCTACTGACCTTCGATCTTCCGGACCGCTTCGACGAAGGCGGCGATGGTGGGATCCGAGGCGACCCGCTCCGCGATCAGCGGCGCCATCGCTTCGCGCATCTTCTCCATCTCCTCGAACTGGTAGAACTGGACGCCCTCATCCTCCGCCAGCTTCTTGGCGATCCGCGCCTCGTCGGCCTTGGTGGCCATCACCTGGGGAACCACGATATCGCGCCCCGCCTGAAGCATGATCTGCTGGATGTCCTCAGGCAGCGCGTCGAATTTCGCCTTGTTGGCGATCAGCATCCCGACCCAGAAATAGTGGCCGGTGTAGGTGAAGTGCTTGGCAGCCTCGTAGAAGCGCTCCGACTCCATCGACGACACGTTGATCTCGACGCCGTCGATGACGCCGGTCTCCAGCGAGGTGTAGATTTCGCCGTAGTTCATGCCGACAGGCGCGGCGCCCGCCGCCTCCCAGATCGCCAGATGCATCGGCATGTTCATGACGCGGGTCTTCATGCCCGCAAGGTCGGCCATGGTGCGGACCGGGCCCTTGCTCGACAGGTAGTGGCGCTGGCCACCCTCGAACAGCGAAATGCCCTTGAGTCCGGCGGAGTCGAGGTCGGCGAGCAGTTCGCGCGCGCCGTCCGAGCTCAGCACCTGCGCCAGCGTGTCGTAGGAGGAGATCAGGAACGGTAGCTGCAGCGCCTCGAACGCGGTCTTGCCTGCGAAGACCGTCAGGCTGATCGAGGATCCGACCATCGCGTCGATGGTGCCCGACAGCACGCACTCGAACAGGGGGCGCTCCTCGCCGAGCTGGCGGCTGTGCATGTACTGGATCTCGACACGGCCGTCGCTCTTGGCCTCGACCTCCTCCTTCCACATCAGTCCGGCCTGATAGAAGGGGTGCGGCGGGCTCGCAGCGGTTCCCAGGATGAACCGGATCTTCTCCGCCTGTGCCGGGGCGGCGACCAGCAGCGCGGCCGCTGCGGCCAGGGCCACGGACAGATATCGACGACCTATCATTGTTTCCTCCCTTGCGTGTCGCGACTTCTGGGACGCGTGCGTCGGAGCACGCCTCTCGTCGCTTTCGCCAGTGACGGACGGATCCGGCTGGCCGGTTCAGGTTCACGAAGGAATGCTATCGAAGAGGGGGCCCGGCGGTTTAGGACGAAATTGCGCGGTGGGAGGCCAGCGCGCGCGAGCCGCGCAATTCCGTTCTAAGCCGGACGAAAGGGTCCACTTAGACTTGGGGAGTGATCGCGCGGTCCATGCTGCGCGCGGCCGCACTCATCTGGCGGGTGACGACGTCGCATGCCGGAACTCGAAGACAGTCAGACCAAGGGACCGACACATGAGCGTCGACAAGGAGACCGAAGTACCTCTCTACAATCTGGACGAGATTCCCGTCCTCAACCCCCGCCAGGGCATCGTCCAGCGCGTGTTCCGCGGCAGCAGCGTCTGCGTCAGCTACGCGGAGCTGCATCCGGACCTGAATCCCCTGCCGCACAGCCATCCCTGGGAGCAGATCTTCATGCTGCTGAAGGGCCGGGTGAAGCTCCATGTCGGCGACCAGGTCTTCGACATGCGCGATGGCAGCTTCGTCCGCATTCCACCCAACGTCATCCACTACTCGGAACCGCCGAGCCCGGAGGATGGCGTGGCGATCAACCTCGACATCTTCTCGCCGCTGCGGCCGGACTTCTTTGCGCTGACCGAGTACCAGACCGACGACTTCGGCACGAGCCGGCCGGCCATGGAGGTCCTCGAGAAGTAGCGAAGGGGCTGCCTGAACGCCGCGCGCGGCCCTTGCGGCCGCGGGCGGCCAACGAAGACAACATCACGGAGGAAACCACATGAACGCTTCGACGAAGTCGTTGGCGCTCGCTGCCAGCCTCGCGTTGGGCACCGTCTCGCTCGTACAGGCGACGGACTATCCGACCAAGTCGATCGACGTCATTGTGCCCTACGGCGCCGGGCAGGCAACCGACGTCATGTGCCGTGCCTTCCTCGAGCAACTCCGCCAGGAACTCGGCCAGACCATCGTCCCGGTGAACCGTCCGGGCGCGGGCGGCAACATCGGCGGCGCGGAGGCGGCCCGGGCGGAGCCGGACGGCTACACCCTGCTGTGCACCGGCAATGCGACCCATTTGGGCAACCCGCTAATGTACGACAACATGGGCTTCGATCCGTTCGAGGATTTGGCGCCCATCAACATGATCGCCGGGACGGGCTTCGTGCTGCTGGCCAACGAGAAGTACGAGGGCAAGACGGTTCAGGAGATCGTCGAGGAGGCGAAGGCTTCAGGCGAGGCGCCGACACTGGGCGTCGTCAGCACCACGGCGCAGGTTGTCTACGGCGAGCTCGTCGATGCAACTGGTGTCGAATTCGTCCGCGTGCCCTATTCGGCGGGCAATCAGGCGATGTTCGCGGACCTGATCTCCGGCGAGATCGACCTGGCGATCGAGGCAATGCCGTCGTCGGTGGGGCAGGTGCAGGGCGGCCGCATCAAGGCGCTCGCGGTGACCACGCCCGAGGAATCGCCCTTCTTCCCGGGCGTTCCCACGTTCCATGACCTCGGCTACGGCATCGAACTCGTCGGCTGGAATGCCTTCTACGCACCTGCCGGAACCCCAGAGGAGGTGCTTGTGAAGCTCAACACCGCCGCCAATCAGGCGCTGAAGGCTCCCGACGTTTCCAAGACCCTTGCCGGGGTGGCATCCTTGCCGCTGGGTGGAAGTCCCGACGACCTCAGACAGAAGATTGCCGCGGACGGCGAGAAATGGGAGCGCACCATCCGCAACCTCGGTCTGAAGGCGAACTGATCGAACCGCGCCGGACGTCGACGCGACGGAGAGGACCCGGTTGCACCGGACGGGTCCGCTCCGTCCGTCCAGCTATACTGGATTCCCGAGGATCATGAGCGGCACATCCACGCCGTGGCCCATTCCACCCGGCCTCGACACCATCGAAATCGAAGGCTATCCGCTCGCGGTCAGGCAGGAGGGCAGCGGTCCGCCGCTGCTCCTCTTGCACGGCTCGCTCGGCGACTACCGGTCCTGGGACGCGCAGGTCCCCGCCTTCGCCGGCTCGTACCGCGTGATCGCTCCGAGCCTGCGCCACTACTATCCCGAGCCCTGGCCCGGCCATGGCGGCGATTTCTCGTTGGCGCGCCATGCCGACGACGTGATCGCGCTCGTGGCGGAACTGGGCTTGGATGGCATGCATATCGTCGGCCATTCGCGTGGCGGCGCCGTCGCTCTGATGGTCGCCATGCAGCGTCCCGGCATCGTCCACAGCCTCGTCCTGGCGGAGCCGCGAGGGCTCGAGGACCTGCTGCCCGACAGCCCGGAGAACCGTCGGATGGCAGCGGAGAGCGATGCGATTTTCGCGGCCTTGCACCGCGACCTCGCGACCGGTGACGCGGTACTTGCGGCCCGGAACTTCGTCGAGGCTTTCGCCGGTCCGGGTGCGTGGGAGCGCCGAACTGACGAACAGCGGCAGGCTCTGCTGGACAACATCCGCACCGGCATCGATACCGGAGAGCGGCCGGGACTCGATTCAGCACGGGTATCCGAATTCCAGTTCCCGATCCTGCCGGTCGTGGGGGAGACCGGGGCCATGCGCTACAAGATCGGCTTTGCGGCGATGCGGGATGCCAATCCGCGGATTTCACCCGTCGTCTCAATTCCACACGCCGGCCATGCCATGCACCGCGACAATCCGGACTCCTTCAACGACGCAGTCCTCGGCTTTCTTCGCGGAGTCGATGATGAGCGCCCGTGACTATCGCGATGCCGCCAGCGGGCTGTTGCTGGCGGCGATCGGGGCGTTCACCGCCTACTATGCCGCGTCGCGCTATGACATGGGAACGCTCCGGCTTGTGGGACCGGGCATGTTCCCCGTCGGTCTCGGCTGTCTGCTGGTCGGTCTCGGTGTGCTCGTGGCGGTACCGGCGTTCCGGCGCCTCCCCGGTTCCTATCCGATGGTGGAGTGGCGACCGCTCGCTGCGGTGATCGCCGGCATCGCCGCCTTCGCGCTCGTTGTGCGGCCGCTGGGCATGGTCCCGGCGATCATCCTTCTGACCATGCTGTCGAGCCTCGCCGACGGCCGACTTGGACCCGCACGTGCCTTGCTGTTGTCGCTTGTGCTCGCGGGAGTGGCGATCCTGGTGTTCCGGGTCATGCTGGGAACGCCGTTCGCCATCGCCCGCTGGCCGTTCTGAGAGGCGCACATGGGCAACCTCTTCGACAATTTGGCGCTGGGGCTGGGGACGGCGCTGAGCCTCGGCAACCTGTTCTACTGCTTCATCGGCGTCTTCCTGGGGACGTTGCTCGGCGTGCTGCCGGGAATCGGCGCGCTGGTGGCGATTTCCCTGCTGTTCCCGATCACCTTCCACCTCGATCCGACGGCGGCGCTGGTGATGCTGGCGGGCATCTTCTACGGCACGACCTATGGCGGCTCGACCTCGGCGATCCTGCTGAACGTGCCGGGAACGCCGAACTCTGCGGTCGCCTGTCTCGATGGCTATCCGATGGCACGGCAGGGGCGGGCCGGCGTGGCGCTGCTCGGGACGACCATCGCCTCCTTCATCGGCGGCAGCTTCGGCATCCTGCTGATCATGCTGTTCTCGCCGGTGATCGCCGAGGCGGCACTCCGCTTCGGTCCGGCGGAGTATTTCGCCCTGATGCTGCTCGGGCTGATCGCCGCGTCCACCGTCTCCTCGGGGTCAGCCGCCAAGGGCATCGCGATGGTCGTTGTCGGCATCCTGCTGGGGCTCGTGCGCGCGGACACCTACACCGGTATCCCGCGATTCAGCTTCGGCCTGCTCGACCTGCATGACGGGATCAGCCTGGTCGCCCTGGCGATGGGGATGTTCGGCGTCTCCGAGGTCGTGACGAGCGTGCGCCAGGTGCGTTCGGGAGGCGCCTTCGATCGCAGGAGCATCACCTTCCGCTCGATGGTCCCCTCCCGGGACGACATCCGGCGGTCATGGGGGCCGATGGCACGCGGCTCAGGCATCGGCGCGTTCTTCGGGACCCTGCCGGGAACCGGGGGCCTGATCGCGTCCTTCATGTCCTATGCGATCGAGAAACGGGTATCCCGCGATCCGGACCGGTTCGGCAACGGCGCGATTGAAGGCGTGGTAGGGCCGGAATCGGCAAACAACGCCGCCGACCAGACCGCCTTCATTCCCACCATGACGCTCGGCATTCCGGGCAGCCCGGCTATGGCCATCATACTCGGGGTTCTGATGGTCCACGGCATCGCGCCGGGTCCGACCCTGCTCGTGAACCAGCCGTCACTCTTCTGGGGGCTCATCATGAGCTTCTGGATCGGCAACGTCATGCTGCTGGTGCTCAACATCCCGATGATCGGCCTGTGGATCCGGATGCTGGCGGTGCCGTATCACCTGCTCTATCCGATGATCCTGATGTTCGTCTGCGTCGGGGTCTACAGCGTCAACAACTCGAGCTTCGACGTCTGGATGATCGTGCTGTTCGGCGCGCTCGGCTACTTCATGCGCGTCATGGACTATCCGGCAGCGCCGCTGCTGCTCGGCTTCGTGCTGGGGCCGATGATGGAAGAGAACTTCCGCCGCGCGATGCTGCTTGCCCGTGGCGACGCACTCACCTTCTTCGAGCGGCCGGTCAGCGGCACCATCATGGCGCTGAACGCCCTGCTGCTCGTCTGGATGGTGTGGTCGACGATTCGTGCGAAGCGGCCGGCCTGAGTAGCCGGACGCGCGAGCCGCGCCGGATCAGTTTGGACGCTGATCCCGCCGTGCGCGGACATAGCGCCCTGGCGTCATGCCGAAGGCGCGCTTGAAGTGGCGCGTGAAGTGGCTCTGATCGGCGAACCCGGCCTCCGCGGCGGCCGCGACGATGGTCTCGCCGGCCACCAGCAGGCGGGCGGCATGGCGCACCCTCAGGTGCATGAGGAACGCGTGCGGCGTGGTTCCGACGTCGCGGCGGAACGCGCGGATGATCGAGTACGCGCTCAGGCCCGTCTCGTCCTCCAGCGCGCGCAGGGTCAGGGGCTCCATTCCGTTGCGTTCGAGATGGGCCGCGAGGCGGCGGGCAAGTGCCGCTCCGAGCCCCGCGTCCGGCGCCGCGTTGTCATTGGACGGCGCGGGCAGGCTGACGTGGGATTGCGCCGGCCTTGCCAGACTGGTGGTCGTGGTTGGTGACATGGGTGCCTCCCGGCATGCGCGCCGGCTTCGCCGGTCTTCCGTTGAATGCGATTTCACTCAACTATGAGGCAGGGAATTCCCTATAGACAATGCAAGTTCCTTCACGCTTTGATTGATTTGAAGTCATCCAAGAGGATATCGGGATGCAAATGCCTCCGCTCAACGCACTCAGAGCATTCGAGGCGGCCAGCCGGTTGCTGAGCTTCAAGCTGGCGGCGGAGGAACTCTGCGTGACGCCCGGTGCCGTGAGCCGGCACATCCGCCATCTCGAGGAGCATCTGCGGGCGCGGCTCTTCGCGCGATCACACCGGCAGGTGGCGCTGACGCCGGCAGGAAGGGCCTATGCCGAAGAGATCCGTGATGCTTTCCGCCGCATCCAGGCAGCGACTGCCTCGGTTGCCGCCGACGGCGAAACCGCCACGCTGAAGGTGCGTGTTCCGCCGACATTCGACATCAAGTGGCTCGTGCCGCGGCTCGGCAGCTTCCAGGCTCGCTGTCCCGATGTTTCGGTGCAGATCTCCACGCCGTTCGAGCGTTGTGTATTCGAGCCGGACGTGGATGTTGCCGTCTACTACCCGGAGGCCCGCTTCCCGGCCGACATCGTCAGCGAACGGCTGTTCCGCGAGGTGCTCTTTCCGGTGATCAGTCCGCGTCTCGCCAGATCATCGGGCCGGCTGGGATGCCCGGACGATCTTGCCGGCCATAAGCTCCTGCATTCGACGCTTAGGCCCGACGACTGGCGCGAATGGCTTGCGGCTGCCGGCGCGACGGCAGTCGATCCCGCCGACGGGGTGACGCTGGAGAACTCGGGGCTTGTCTACCAAGGGCTTGCAGAAGGCCTGGGCGTGGCAATCGCTCAGCTGTTCTTCGTGGCCGACGATATTCTGGAGGAGCGGCTGGAGGTCCCTTTCCGCATCAGTATCGAGAAGGATGTCGGTTACTTCCTAGTCTATCCCCGCTATCACGAGATGCAGCCCAACGTCATGCAGTTCTGCGCGTGGATCCGGGAGGAAGCCGCGGCGACGAACAGCCTCGCGGACCGTCATTTCGGCTGGGCGATGCGACGCTCTGAGCTGGCTTGAGTCGCCCACGGCCATCAGCGGCCGCCGTCCCGCGCCCTCGGGCTACTGCCGGCTCATGCCGCTCAACAGGCACGTGACCAGTTCGGTCCGGTTGTGCGCGCCGAAACGCCGGAACAGGTTGGCCACGTGTTCCTTCACCGTCTGGTCGGAAATCCCCATGTCGCGGGCGATCTCCTTGTTGGTCTGCCCCCGGCACACCCGGAACGCCACCTCGGCCGAGCGCGGCGGCAGCAGGTCGTGCAGGCTCGGCCCTGGCCGGAACAGCGCAATCGGAGCCCTGTCCGCCAGCGAGCGCTCGAGGCTTCCCGAACGCATCATGTTGTTGAGCGCGAGCGAGGCTGCCCGGCACAGCGCCTCCATCCGCTGATGACAGGCCGTGGTGTAGGGAGCGTCACTGCGGCGGGTCGCCGTGTAGAAGATGCCGACGATCCGGTTTTCGCAGCGCAGCGGGCCGCACATGTTCCAGCTGAACCCCCAGCTGTGCAGCAACTCGTAAGACACGCTACGCGGCCAGCCGTGGGGCCCGTGCAGCGTCGCCCCGTCGACGACGCCGCCGCCCTCCAGCACGCTCTCCAGGAGCGGATCGCTCTTGGCCATGCCGTTGCGATATTCCTCAAGGAATCCGTGCGGCACGTCGCGGCTGTGCAGCAGGCTCGGCGTGTCGCGGTCGAGAAGATAGAGGCCGACCGTCGACGAGCCCGTGAAGCGGTAGACCGCGCGCTGGCAGGCGCCGCCGAATTCGCGCAGCGACACGCTCTCCGCCACCGACATGATGCCGTCGATAATATCCAGATCCCGACAGTCCTGAATCTGCGGCACGTCCCCAACAACGCTCCCGATCCACTGGGTCGCGCGATGACCCCGCTGTCTCGTCGCGTCGACCCGCTGACATTGCAGCGTCCCTCTTTGCCTTCGGTGCGGTCAAGCCGAAAAATACGGCAAAGGTCGTCCCGGCCACACCTGCGGCAGTCTAGGCGACGATAGGCATGTCGCTTCGTCCCCGCATACCCCCCCAAGCAGGGGGGTTGCCGGGGGGCGTTGCCGCGCCGGAGCATCACCGCCAACAATGACTGGACCGCGCTGGGGGAGGACCGCTCCTGTCGCGACCGGCAAGAGGATCAGGGTTTCGAC
>JAEYRQ010000580.1 GCA_023435545.1 Pseudomonadota bacterium
GGTCTGCACCGACAGATTGTCGGCGAGCCACAGTCTGCACGCAGGCGAGACTGCTGGTCAGCGCGGAAGCGACGCCCCGCCACATCAAATGCGCCAGGTGGGCGAGGCCACCACCTCTCCCGTCATCCCGGAATCCGCGTCGGCGGATATCCGGGATCGGAACGTTTCTTCGGTGCGGTCGTGCCATCCCGATCCCGGATCGCCGCTGCGCCGCGTCGGGGATGACGTTCAACGGTGGCCGCTGGCATTATTCGTCCAGGACCAATGCCAGGGCATCCCGCGCAAACCGGCGGTCCCGATCAGCCAGATCGAGAATGTTGTCGAAGTGGTTGCGGTCGGGAATGCCATAGGCGGTGACCGGGAAGCCCTTCGCCGCCCAGGCGGCCGCGAAGTCGCGGCTCTGGCGCCGGAACTCGGAGGTCTCGGTCTCGGACCACACGACCACGATCGGGCAGCCGCGATCCGGGAGATGGTGGATCGGGCTGTTGCGGGCGGCCGAGGCCGCGTCGAGGCTGAGCCACTCGTTTGGATGGCAAAGTCGCACCGGCTCCAGGTCGTAGAGGCCGCTGGCGAGGCTCGCGCCCCTGATCAGGTCCTTCGGGACGCCGAAGGCGTAGTGCCAGCCCTCCGCGAGCAGCATGCCAGCCAGATGCGCGCCCGCCGAACTACCCCCGATGAAGAGGCGATCCGGAGCGATGGCGAACTCCGGTCCGTTGGCATGCAGCCACGCAACGGCAGCCCGGCACTGGCGCACGATCTCGTCGAGGCTGGCCGCGGGCGCGAGGGTGTAGTTCACCGCCGCGACGGCGACACCCGCCTCGACAAAGGTCCTGGCCATGAAGGATGACTCGTCCTTCGACAGGCGTCGCCAATAGCCCCCGTGCAGGAACACGAAGACCGGGGCGGCCGGTCCCGCCGGGAACACGTCCATCGTCTCGTCCCCACCCGTCCCGTAGGCCACGTCGAGATAACAGGGCAGAGTGGCACGCGCCTCCGCCGACAGTTCGGCGTAGCGGGCGAGGATGGGATCGATGGAGGGGACGGTCCCGACGGCGCTGTATTCGCGGTCCAGTGTCGCCCGGTCCATGTCGCCGTAGATCTTATTCATCGGGGCCTCGCCCGCACCTCTGTTTCACCAGGGAAGAAGGTGGAGGCGACCACCCCATTCATTCCGAACCAGCAGCGATGTCGTCGCCGCGCTCGTCGGTCCATCCACTAGCATCTTGCGCCGCGACAGTGCACGCGCAGGGCGGGTCCGGGCTGGCGAGCAAGAACAATTCTCGCGCGCGGTCGGTCTACCGGGAGGAGGACGTCACTCTGACTCCCGCTTCGCCGGAGCACCCCAGCCTGTCGAGCGCCTTGGGCACATCGATGCGCCTCTTCGTGTAGTAGGTGTCCCGGATAGGAGTGCCGGTGGCCTTGAGGGCATTCAGGATCTGCTGGACACTCTTGTTCCTGCAGCCCTTGGCCGAACGGATCGCTGCCCAGGCGCCGGCGACGTGCGGTGCCGCCATCGAGGTGCCCTGCTGCGCCTCGAATGTATTGCCGGGGACCGACGACAGGATCGGTGTCTCGAAGCCGGCCTGTTCGGGATAGAACATGTCCCCGCCCGGCGCGAGAACGTCCGCCACGCGGCCGATGTTGGAGTAGAACGCGATCTGTTCGCGCTGATCACCCAACTTCTTGGTGGAGGCGCCGACCGTGACGGCCGAGGAGATGCAGGCCGGGAAGTTGACGGCGTTGCGGAAGCCCTCGTTGCCCGCAGCGATCACCGTGGCCACGTTGGCGGACAGCAACTGGTCGATTGCTGCCTTGAAGAGCGGGCCATTGGACCTGGTATCGGTATCGCAGTTCCGGTTGAACGGCACCTCGTTACCGATGCTCATATTGGCCGCGGCAAGCGGCGAGGCAAACGTGTCGCGTGCGGTATAGAGCCAGTCCAGGGCGGCGAGCATGTCCTCGTCGAACGCTCCAGTGCCCTTGTCGCCGTCGTCGTCCTCGAACAGGGAGAACACTTGCACGGCAATGATCTTTGCCCTGTATGCGACTCCCTTCTTCGGCTCGCCGGGCCGCCGGTCGGTATTGAATCCCGCGGCGATGCCGGCCACGTGCGTGCCGTGGTCGCAATCGTAGCTCATCGGGCAGTTCCGTCCGGACTTGCCGCCGATCTGCTTGGTCTTGCCGTTCGGGCAAGCGCTTCTCTCGGGGTCCCCGCCACCGGAGAAGCAGGCCTGTGCGATGATACGGGTATTCTCCAGGAACTTGTGCCTGAGATTGACGCCTTCATCGATGATCGCGACAGAGTGGCTGCCCCCTCGCGCCCCGTATGGCACCTTCCACGCATCATCCATGCCGATGAGTGCGGTGGACTGGTCAAGCTGGGTCCTGAACATGCGGGTCGGCGCGACGTTGAGCACCCGCGGGTCCGACTGCAGCCGCTCCAGTTCGGCGCGGTCGACGGTTATGGCGAAGGCCGGGAGGCTGGTCATCAGGCGCAGGCCGTAGCGGCCGCCGCTGCTTTCGCCGCGGGCCCGCGCGTCGGCAAATGACGCCGCCAGCACGGAGGACTGAAGTTCGGCGATCGCCCGCTGATTGGCTGGCGCGCTCGGGTCGCTTCCGCGCTCGCGCGGGTCCGCCAGTTGGACGAGGACACGCACGTGGGGACTGGTGGCGAGCACCTCCATCGCCGTCGGCAATACAGGCACCGTCTTGGTGCTGGTCTGCGGCCCCCTGATGCCGCGGCGGTCATTCTCGTGGTCGTCAGCCGACTGCGCTACATCAGCCGTCATTGCGAGGAGGGCGACAACGGCAATCCGAACCAGCGATGCCCGCATGACCGACACTCCCCCACTGCCTTGATGTCGCAAGGGAACCTTACTCCCGCCTCACCAGCCTTGCCAAGCTGCGAGCGCCGGAAGCCGGGAGGGAGCACTGTCGCAGGCTCACACCCCCAGATACCGCTGCGCGATGTCTGGATTGGCATCAAGATCGGCTGATGTGCCGGACCAGACCACTCGGCCCTTCTCCATGATGAAATGTCGGTCGGCGATGCGTTTCAGGGCCGAGAGGTTCTTGTCGATCAGCAGGATCGACTGGCCGTCGCGCTTCAGGCGCTCCACCACGCTCCAGATCTCCTCGCGGATCAGCGGCGCCAGCCCTTCCGTGGCCTCATCGAGGATGAGGAGCTTTGGATTGGTCATCAGTGCGCGGCCGATCGCCAGCATCTGCTGCTCGCCGCCAGACAGCGACGAGCCGCGCTGCGACTGGCGCTCGCCAAGCCTGGGGAACAGCTCGAAAACCCGCTCCAGCGTCCAAGGCCGGACGCGCCCGGCACGGTTGGCCGAGGTTGCCACCAGATTCTCGCGCACGCTCAGCGTCGGGAAGACCTGCCGCCCCTCCGGCACCAGCCCGATGCCGAGGCGACCGATCCGGTACGACTTCCAGCCGGTGACGTCCGTCTCCGCGAAGACGATGCGGCCGCCGCGCGGTGGCGTCAGGCCGAGGATCGACCGAACCGTGGTGGTCTTGCCCATCCCGTTGCGGCCCATCAGCGTCACCACCTCGCCGGCGCCGAGTTCGAGGTCGACACCGAACAGCACCTGGCTGTGGCCGTAGAATGTCTCGACGCCGGAGAGGCTCAGCATCAGCCCGCCTCCTCGCCGAGATAGGCCTCGCGCACCGCCTTGTCGGCGCGGATCGCCTCCGGACTGCCGCTGGCGATCGCCCGGCCGTAGACCAGGACCGTCACCCGGTCGGCGAGCGCGAATACCGCGTCCATGTCGTGCTCGATGAGCAGCATGGTGACGGTGCCGCGCAGGCCGGACAGTACCTCGATGACGAAGGCGCTCTCGTCCGGTCCCATGCCGGCCATCGGCTCGTCGAGCAGCACCAGCCGGGGCTTTAGCGCCAGCGCCATGGCGAGTTCCAGGCGCCGCTGCTGCCCGTGCGAGAGCGCGCGGGCCGGGCGGTCGGCCTGCTCGCCGAGCCGCACCATCTCGAGCGCCGTCATAGCCTGATTGTTGAGCGAAGCGTCCCGAGCCACCGGCCGGAAGAAATGGAAGCTGTGGCCGGTGCGCGATTGCGCCGCCAGCGCGACATTGTCGAGCACCGTGAAGTCGGGAAAGATCGAGGTAATCTGGAAGGACCGCACCAGCCCCATGTGTGGACGTCGGAAGCCCGGCACGGCGGTGATGTCGGCACCGTCGAACAGGATGCGTCCGGAATCCGGGGTCATCTCGCCGGAGAGCTGGTTGATCAGCGTGGTCTTGCCGGCGCCGTTCGGCCCGATCAGCGCGTGGATCTCGCCTTCGGCCACGTCGAGGTTGAGGCCGTCGGTGGCCCGCAGCGCGCCGAACGCCTTGCAGAGGTTCTCGACCCTCAGGAGCGGCGCCTCAGTGGCCATCGCCGTCGCCCCGCCGGAACAGCATGCCGTAGATCCCGCGTCGCGCGAACAGCACGAACAGGATCAGCATCGGCCCGAACACCACCCGCCAGTGATCCTTCAGCAGATCGAAGCCCAGGTCGCCGAAGATGACCGGCAGGAACTCCTCGATCGCCAGGAACGCGCCGGCGCCGAGGATCGGGCCGGTCAGCGTGCCGATGCCGCCGAGGATCACCATGATCAGGATGTCACCGGACTTGGTCCAGTGCAGCATGTCCGGCGAGACGAACCGGGTATGGTTGGCGAGCAGCGCGCCCGCCAGGCCGGCACCGGCCCCCGCGATGACGAAGGCGGCGAGCTTGTAGCGGTAGACCGGGAAGCCGAGCATGATCATCCGCCGCTCGTTCTGGCGGATGCCCTTCAGGCACCGTCCGAAGCGCGAGGCGACGATTGCCCGGCACAGAAGGACGAAACCGCTCAGCGCAGTCAGTGCGACGAAGTAGAAGGT
>JAEYRQ010000585.1 GCA_023435545.1 Pseudomonadota bacterium
GTCGAAACCCATGTCGGCGACCAGCCTGCGGTTGAGCGCCGTCAGCTCGTTGATGTCGAAGCTCGAGGGCGCCCGGGACAGTCGCGCGAGATCGACTTTGCCGGCCAGCCTGTCGAGTGACGGCACCGCTTCGAGCGCCTCCGACGAGCCGATCAGCACGGCGAGGCTCGCCACCGCCATCGGCTCGTAGCCCTCCTCCCGCAGCGCCCGCAGCGACAGCGCTCCCTTGCGCTTCGACAGTTCCTCGCCGCCGGCCGCCACCAGCAGGTTGTGATGGGCGAAGACCGGCGGCGCATGGCCCAGCGCCTCGAAGATCTGGATCTGGACGGCGGTGTTGGTGACGTGGTCCTCGCCGCGGATGACGTGCGTGACGCCGAGATCGGCATCGTCGACGACGCTGGTGAAGGTGTAGAGGCAGGTTCCGTCCTCGCGGATCAGCACCGGGTCCGACAGGGCGCCCGCCGGATAGTGCTGCGGCCCGCGGCAGAGATCCTCCCATTCGACCTCGCGGTCCTCGAGCAGGAAGCGCCAGTGCGGTGTGCGGCCGGAGGCCTCGAGGGCCGCGCGCTCCTCCGTGGTCAGCTTCAGGGCCGCGCGGTCGTAGACCGGCGGCAGGCCACGCGCGCGCTGCCGCTTGCGCTTGCGGTCCAGTTCGTCGGGCGTCTCCCAGCAGGGATAGAGCCTGCCATCCGCCTTCAGCCGCGCTGCCGCCGCCTCGTAGAGCCCCATCCGGTCCGACTGGCGCACGATAAGGTCCGGCTCTATGCCGAACCAGGCGAGATCCTCGATGATCGCATCGGCGAATTCGTCACGGCTCCGCTCGGTGTCGGTGTCGTCGAGGCGCAGGATGAAGCGGCCGCCGTGCTTCAGCGCGAACAGCCGGTTGATCAGGGCGGTGCGGGCGTTGCCGATATGGAGGTAGCCCGTCGGTGACGGCGCGAAGCGGACGGTCGGGTGCATGGCAGCCTGATAGTGCGTTCGCCGCCCGGCTAAAGGCTGCGGTCGCGGAAACGGTTGACGATCGGGTAGCGGCGGTCGCGCCCGAAGTTCTTGCGGGTGATCTTGACGCCGGGCGGCGCCTGCCGCCGCTTGTACTCTGCAATGTTGAGCATCCGCTCGACCCGCTCGACGAGGCCGCGCTCATGTCCGCGCGCGGCGATCTCGGCGACCGACATCTCGTTCTCCACCAGCGATTCGAGGATGTCGTCGAGCACGTCGTAGGGCGGCAGCGAATCCTGGTCGGTCTGGCCGGGCCTGAGCTCGGCGGTGGGCGCCTTGGTCAGGATGTTCTCCGGGATCACGATGCCTGCCGGCCCGAGGCAGCCCTTCGGCAGGTGGGAATTGCGCCAGCGGGCGAGCCGGTAGACCTCCGTTTTGTAGAGATCCTTGATCGGGTTGAATCCTCCGTTCATGTCGCCGTAGAGGGTCGAGTAGCCCACCGACATCTCGGACTTGTTGCCGGTCGTCACCAGCATCGGGCCGAGCTTGTTGGAGATCGCCATCAGGATTGTCCCGCGGGCGCGCGACTGCAGGTTTTCCTCGGCGACATCGGGCAGCCGACCTTCGAACATCGGGCCGAGCGCCTTCATGAAGCCGTCGACCGGCTCGGCGATCGGCACGATGTCGTAGCGGACGCCGAGCGCCTCGGCGCAGGCGGACGCATCCGACAGCGAGGCGTTCGAGGTGTAGCGGTAGGGCAGCATCACGCAGTGAACCCGGTCGGCGCCGAGCGCGTCGACCGCCAGCGCCGCGCAGATCGCCGAATCGACGCCGCCCGACAGCCCGAGCAGGACCGAGGGAAACCCGGTCTTCTCCACGTAGTCACGCAGGCCCTGCACACAGGCGAGCCAGGTCAGTTCCTCGCCCTCCTCCAGTTGGGCCATCGGGCCGTCGGCACAGCGCCAGACGCCGCCTTCGCGCGCCCAGGTGGTGAGGGACACAGCCTCCTCGAAGGCGGGCATCTGAAAGGCCAGGCTCCGATCCGCATTGAGCCCGAAGGAGGCGCCGTCGAAGATCAGCTCGTCCTGGCCGCCGAGCTGGTTGACATAGACCATCGGCAGCCGCGACTCGGTGACGCGCTGCACGGCGATGTTGAGCCTGAGGTCATGCTTGTACTTCCACCACGGCGAGCCATTGGGGACGATCAGCAGCTCGGCGCCGGTCTCCTCCAGGCACTCGACCACTTCCTCGTCCCAGATATCCTCACAGATCGGGATGCCGAGGCGGACACCACGAAACGGGACAGGTCCCGGCAGGGGTCCCTGCGCGAAGACCCGCTTTTCGTCGAACGGGCCGTAGTTCGGCAGGTCGACCTTGAAGCGCGTCGCGGCGATGCGGCCCTCATCGAGCAGGCACACCGCGTTGTAGGTCTTCACCTCCTCGTGCCATGGGGTCCCGACGATCACCGCCGGCCCACCGTCGAAGGTGTCGGCGGCCAGGGTCTCGACCGCGTCCCGGCAGGCGCGCTGAAAGGCGGGCTTCAGCACCAGATCCTCCGGCGGATAGCC
>JAEYRQ010000055.1 GCA_023435545.1 Pseudomonadota bacterium
AAAAGACCAGAGTTGATCTGAACGGATTGGCTGATGGTGTGTACCTGATCCAATACCAGGATGGCAGCAGAAGCGAAGGCTTCAAGATCAACAAGCACTAAGGTTCAATAACCATATCTGCTTCAAAGCCCCGGCATCTGCCGGGGCTTTTTTTTAACATTTATTTGGAGTTGTGCGAAACCTTTTATTAAATTAGCATTACTGTCAATCTAAATTATTGGTCATTTAAAACTGTTCTGCCTATGAGGTAATAGTGAAAGTTTATACATCTTTAGAACGAGAGGGGAAGCCGAAAACCTTGACAGAGTAGGCGTAAAAACATTTTTGATTATGAAGATTACACCATTACATTTTATTCGTTCATTCATTTTGATGTTGTTTGCTCTGGCGCCAGCGATAGCGTTTGGGCAGAGCATCAACACAACCGTTGGATCAACAGGTTATAACGGAGGTAATAACTCCGGTGCCAACGGCTACATCACCTTTGTAATAGAGAATACCAGTGGCGGCGACATTCTTCTGACAGATGTCGGCAACTGGTCGAACAATGCTCAGAACGGTTCGACATACACGCTCTATTACAGCGCCACTTCTTTAAGTGGTTCAGTTACCGCAACATCTAACGTGCCTTCTGGTCCCAACTGGACCTCCATCGCATCCAATACCGTGTCAGGATTGGGATCGACTTTACAGGTGAATACAGTGATTTCAGGAATGTCATTCCTGATCCCTAATAACGCCACCTACAGATTTGCACTTCATACTACTTCTACTAACTATTACAGTGGCGCCGCAGGTCCGCCTACACCGAATACTTTCACCGTTAGCGGTGTAAACCTACATGTTGGTGCTTACCAGATCAACAGTGCGAATGTCGGATACGGTATAACGAACACTCCGCGTTGGTTTACCGGTTCTGTAAGCTGGATTCCAGCTACGCCATGTGCTGGCATACCAACTGCAGGTAGCACTTCTGCTTCAGATTCTGCTGTTTGTCCCGGTGCTTCCACAGTGCTGGGTCTTCAGGGTGCTACACTTGCTGGTGGTATTACCTACCAATGGGAAGAATCTCCCGCAGGTGCTAACATGTGGACACCGATAGCGGGTGCAACGGGTGCTACCTATGTTGCCAGCCCAACAGTACCTACGGACTATCGTTGTGTTGTAACATGTAGTAATGGGGGACAGAGTGATATCTCTGCGCCACTGACAATAGCAATGGAGGGATTCATGAATTGCTATTGTACCTCTACGGCTACCAGTACAGGTGATACGGAAATCGGAAGCGTTAGTCTTGGTTCTCTGACGAATCCCAGTACCTGTGCGCAAAGCAATAATATGTACACCGACTACACCTCGTTAACAGCACCTCAATTGATGCAGGGTTCTGCTGAACCGATAGTTGTCAATGCCTCCAGTTGTGGTAATGGTTATGGTTCTTCTCTGAAGGTCTATATCGACTTCGACCAAAATGGTCTCTTTACAGACCCTGGAGAAGAAGTTGTAGCTGTATCAGGATTCAACAGTGCACCTCCTCCCGGTTTCAACGTTAACGGTATAGTCAATGTGCCCTTGACAGCAGCCACCGGCATTACGAGAATGCGTGTTGTTCTGAATGAAACAACAAACCTCGGTGCTGTAGCACCATGTGGTACCTATAGCTGGGGTGAAACTGAAGATTATTTTGTAGAAATCGTACCTGCCGTTGCCTGTTCAAATATTCCAACACCAGGTACAATTTCTGGTCCTGACTCCATTTGTGCCAATAGCTCATTTATGCTTGGTCTGTCAGGATACACCATCGGAACAGGAATCGTAATTCAATGGGAAGAATCTCCTGCCGGAGCAAATATGTGGACATCCATACCAGGTGCTACATCTCCTCAATTGACAGTGGCTTCAGGAATTACTGCACCTACTGAATACCGTGCAATCGTGACTTGTACCAACGGAGGTCTTTCGGATATCTCTCCAGCTCATCTGGTAACACCAAGTCCGTTCTTCCTTTGTTATTGCGCCCCTCATACTGGAGTGACATTAAACGGACTAGTTACCAACTACATTCAGAATGTTGAAATTGCGACAACGACGCTTGCAAATAACACATCATCAAATACCGCGACGGGTTACACTCTGAACTGGCCAGCAACAGCCAATACGACCGCCGATCTTAATCAGGGTATGATGTACACTTTGAATGTTACACATCAATATACAAGCTATTTCTCTGATGCCTGGATTGATTGGGACGCCAACGGTCAGTTTGATGCCGGTGAATTCATTGATTTGACAACTAATGGCCTGACTTCTACAGGTACTTTCATCGTACCGCTCACATCGACTCCCGGTCTGACAGGTTTCCGTGTCAGGCTATACTGGACATCGTATAATTCCGGACAGGCCTGTGCTTCTTTTAATGATTACGAAACAGAAGATTATGTAGTCAATATCATTCAGGCAGTACCTTGTTCCGGTATGCCGACACCCGGTACCGCCTCAGCACCAGGTTCCATTTGTGCCAATACCGGATTTAATCTCGAGCTTGCAGGTTATACTATAGGGACAGGCATCGAAATCCAATGGGAGGAATCTCCTGCTGGTGCTAACATGTTCACGGCAATTACTGGCGCCACTACTCCTATTTATAACGTAGCAGGTGGTCAGACTGCACCAATGGATTACCGGGCTCTCGTTACCTGTACTAATGGTGGTCTCTCCGATTACTCAAATGTGGTCACAGTACTGATGAGCGATTTCTATAATTGCTATTGCGCATCAGGTGCTACCAATGCTTTTGATGGTGAGATTCATAATGTGACTTTCGGCTCGATGGTTAACACCTCTACCTGTGCGGCAAGTAACCAACTGTACACTGACTTCAGAACCACAGTTCCTGCTCCTCAGGTAATGCAGACGGCTACTGTTCCATTCTCTGTTAGCGCAGCTTCCTGTGGCGGTTCCTATGGCGGTGGTCTGAAGATCTTTATCGACTACAACCGCAATGGAATCTTCACAGATGCAGGTGAAGAGGTATTCTTCCAGGGTGGCTTCACCTACACACCAACTGGTACGATCATCAGTGGTAATATCACGATTCCACTCACCGCTGATACCGGAATTACTGGTATGCGCGTTATCATGCAGGAAGGTGGTACTGTTACCAGCATCAACCCCTGCGGTACATTTGGCTATGGTGAAACCGAAGATTATCTGATCCATATCATGGAAGCTGTTGGATGTACGGGTTCGCCTGAAGCAGGTACAGCTTCTGGACCAGCCAACATCTGTGCCGGTGATCCTTTCACAGTAACGTTGACTGGCTACACCCTGGGAGCAGGAATTACAATCGAATGGTTCGAGTCACCTGCTGGTGCAAACATGTGGACGTCAATACCAGGGGCGACAACATCGACCCTGAATATCGCTTCACAAACTTCATCTACAGATTACCAGGCTCTGGTAACCTGTACAAATGGTGGCTTAACCGATTATTCCAATATCGTAACGGTTACTCAGAATTCTCCAGGTGCCTGCTATTGTACGCCAATCTATACAACCGCATGCTCCGTTGGCGATGATATCGATGATGTGATCCTGATCGGTGACGTGCTTCCTGGCATCAACAATACCAACACACCTTGTAATGCCAGCGGCTACTATGACTATACATCTATGTCTGCTACGCTTTCTGCTGGTCTGACTTATTCCGGTAACGTAACGACAAACTATGGTTCGGCAAGTGAAGATGTCAGGATCTGGATCGACTGGGATATCGATGGCTTATTCGATGCTACGGATGAGATCGCGACTCTGAATGACATTTCTAACGCAAGCACAGGTGCCTTCACTTTCACAGTGCCTGCTTCAACGGCACCTGGAACCTACAGGATGCGTGTACGCCTGGTATATGGGATGTCGTCTGCTTCCAGCATCGATCCTTGTATCAGCTATACCTACGGTGAGGCTCATGATTACACCATCAATATCACACCTCCGCCAAGCTGTCTGCCTCCAACCAGCCTCGTAACAACAGGTATGTTGTCTAACGGTGGTCCGATTAGCTGGACAGCAAGCACCTCAAACCCAGGTAATGGTTACGAATGGAGTGTCTTCCCGCTCGGGTCTGGTCCTTATGGTACTCCTGTTGCTTCAGGTTCAGTGCCTACCGGAACCTCTGATAACGTTTCTGGCCTGAGCCCGGCTACAGATTACACACTATACATGCGTTCTGTTTGCTCTGCAACTGATACCAGCAACTGGGTGAGCACAAACTTCGCTACTGCCTGCGCCGTTATCGTTG
>JAEYRQ010000057.1 GCA_023435545.1 Pseudomonadota bacterium
GACCTCGGCCGACCGGCCCTCGATGGGCCGCGAGGACGGACCTATCGCGGCGCGGCGCCTCAATCCTCATAGGAATGCCCCGCCCTCAATCCCTCGCGCACCCGGTGGGCGATGGCGAGGAATTCCGGGGTTTCGCGGATGTCGAGCGTGCGCTCGCGCGGCAGATCGGAGACGATGACGTCGTGGACCCGGCCGGGGCGCGGCGACATGACGACGATCTTCGTCGACAGGAACACCGCCTCGGGGATCGAATGGGTGACGAAGATCACGGTCTTGTCGGTCTTCGCCCAGAGCTTGAGAAGCTGCTCGTTGAGATGGTCGCGGACGATCTCGTCGAGCGCGCCGAACGGCTCGTCCATCAGGAGCAGATCCGGCTCGACGGAGAGAGCGCGCGCGATCGAGGCGCGCTGCTGCATGCCGCCCGACAGCTGCCAGGGGAACTTGCGCTCGAAGCCCGTCAGGTTGACCAGCTCGAGGTTGCGCTTCACCCGCTCCGCCTGCTCGGCCTTCGAGAGCCCCATGATCTCCAGCGGCAGGGCGACATTGCGGGCGATGGTGCGCCAGGGATAGAGAGCCGCGGCCTGGAACACGTAGCCGTACGCACGGTTGCGGCGGGCCTCGTCCGGCGTGACGCCGTTGACGAGGATCGAGCCCCCGGTCGGTTGTTCAAGATCGGCAATCACGCGCAGAAGCGTGGTCTTGCCGCAGCCGGACGGCCCGATGAACGAGACGAACTCGCCCCGTTCCACCTTGAGATCGATGTTCGAGAGCGCGTGGACCGGGCCGTCCGCTGTCTGAAAGGTGAGCGAGAGGTCGGCGATGTCGATGACGGTGGCGCCTGTCATACGTGTCTCGTGATGCCGCCGTCGACGCGCAGGTTCTGACCGGTGATATAGGCGGCCCCCTCGGATGCCAGGAACGATACGGTCGCGGCGATCTCGGCGGTGTGGCCGTAGCGGCCCATCGGAATGCGGGCCAGGAACTCCGGCTTCTCCGGCAGCGAGTCGATGAAGCCCGGCAGCACGTTGTTCATCCGGACATTGTCGGCGGCGTAGCGATCGGCGAACAGCTTCGTGTAGGCCGCGAGGCCCGAGCGAAACACGCCCGACGTCGGGAACACGGGATCCGGCTCGAAGGCAGCGAAGGTCGAAATGTTGATGATCGCCCCGGCCTTGCGGGCGACCATGATCGGCGCGACCAGCCGTGTGGGGCGGATAACGTTCATCAGGTAGACGTCGAGGCCGCGGTGCCAGTCCTCGTCGCTGATGTCGAGAATGGGGCCGCGCGGACCGTGGCCGGCGGAGTTGACCAGGACATCGATCCGTCCCCAGCGCTGCATGGTCGCGTCGACGAGGCGCTTCAGGTCGTCGTTGGACTGGTTCGATCCGGTGACGCCGAGCCCGCCCAATTCCCGGGCCAGCGCCTCGCCCTTGCCAGACGAGGACAGGATCGCGACCTGGAATCCGTCGGCGGACAGGCGTCTTGCCGCATCCGCGCCCATGCCGCTACCACCTGCTGTCACCACGGCGACTTTCATGTCCGCCTCAGCCATGGGTTGTTGCCCCTCGCTTATCTCACACCCCGCTCGCCGGGATGCCGCTGCGCTCGACCTTGCGGGGGGCGGTGAGTTCCTTCCAGGTCGACAGCGCCCGGTTCACCGCAGGATAAGGCTCGCGGGCGATGAATTCGCCATGGCCTTCCTCGGTTTTCACCGCGCCGTCCTCAATCGAGACGCGGCCACGGCTGAGCACGTAGCGGGGCAGCCCCTTCACCTGCTTGCCCTCGAAGACGTTGTAGTCGATCGCCGACTGCTGGGTCTTCGCCGAAATGGTCTTTACCCGCTTCGGGTCCCACACGACGATGTCGGCGTCCGAGCCGGCCATGATCGCGCCCTTCCTCGGATAGATGTTGAGGATCTTGGCGATATTGGTCGAGGTCACCGCGACGAACTCGTTCATGGTGAGCCGGCCGGTGTTGACGCCGTGGGTCCACAGCATCGGCATCCGGTCCTCGAGGCCGCCGGTGCCGTTGGGGATCTTGGTGAAGTCGCCGACGCCGGTGCGCTTCTGCTCGGTGGTGAAAGCGCAGTGGTCGGTCGCCACCACCTGCAGCGAGCCTGCCTGGAGCCCGGCCCACAGCGAATCCTGATGGCGCTTGTCGCGGAACGGCGGCGACATCACCCGGCGGGCGGCGTGGTCCCAGTCGGGGTTGGCGTATTCGCTCTCGTCGAGGGTGAGATGCTGGATCAGCGGCTCGCCATAGGCGCGGATGCCCTTCTGGCGCGCCCGCCGGATCGCCTCGTGCGCCTGCTCGCAGGACGTATGGACGATGTAGACTGGAACGCCGGCCATGTCGGCGATCATGATCGCGCGGTTGGTCGCCTCGCCCTCGACCTCGGGCGGCCGCGAATAGGCGTGCGCCTCCGGTCCGGTGTTGCCTTCCGCCATCAGCTTCGCCTGGAGCTGGGCGACAACGTCGCCGATTTCGGCATGCACCAGCGGCAGCGCGCCGAGTTCGGCGCAGCGCTGGAAGGAGGCGAACATCTCGTCGTCGTCCACCATCAGCGCGCCCTTGTAGGCCATGAAGTGCTTGAAGGTGTTGATGCCCTTGTCGCGGACGATGGTCGCCATCTCGTCGAACACCTGCTCGCCCCACCAGGTGATCGCCATGTGGAAGGAGTAGTCGCAGTTCGCCCGCGCCGTCTTGTTGTGCCACATGCCGAGCGCGTCGATCAGCGACTGGCCCGGCGAGGGCAGCGCGAAGTCGACCACCATGGTCGTGCCCCCGGCGAGCGCGGCGCGGGTGCCGCTCTCGAAGTCGTCGGAGGAATAGGTGCCCATGAAGGGCATCTCCAGATGCGTATGCGGGTCGATGCCGCCGGGCATCACGTAGCAGCCCGAGGCGTCGATGATGTGGTCGGCGTCGTGCGAGAGGTCGGGCCCCACGGCGACGATCCTGTCATGCTGGACGTAGACGTCGCCCCTGTAGGTCATGTCGGCGGTGACGATGGTGCCGCCCTTAATGAGTTTGGACATGGCTTGCTCCTCCTCCTCCTCCTCCTCCCCCTAACGCTCTCCCGTCATCCCGGCCAAGCGAGCATCGCGAGCGCAAGCCGGGATCGGGATTCCGCCACCTTCGATGCGTCCCGATCCCGGATCGGCCTGGCGGCCGTCCGGGATGACGCGGAAAGGCAGGCGGACGATCCTCACCCCACGATCTCCGCCGTCTCGACAGCTGCGTGAAACAGGACGTTGGTCCCCGCCGCCGCCCAGTCGGGGCTGATGTCCTCGTCCTCGTTGTGAGAGATGCCGTCGACGCAGGGGCAGAAGATCATCGCGGTCGGGGCGATGCGGGCGATGTAGCAGGCATCGTGGCCTGCGCCCGAGACGATGTCGCGGTGCGAGTAGCCGAGCCGCTCGGCCGCCCGGCGGACCGCCGAGACGCAAGCCTCGTCGAAGGCCACCGGCGGATAGTAGAACACCTCGCTCACCGCCTGCTCCAGCCGGCCTTCCGCGCAGGCCTTGTCGAGGGCGGCCTGCAGCCGCGCCTTCATGTCGGTCAGCACCGCATCCTCGGGATGACGAAAATCCACCGTCATCGTCACCGAGCCGGGGATGACGTTGCGCGAACCGGGGAAGGCATCGAGCACGCCGACGGTGCCCACAGCGTTCGGCGCATGCGACAGGGCGATCTCGATCACCGCCTGGACGATCTTCGCTGCCCCCAGCAGCGCGTCGCGGCGGCGCGGCATCGGCGTGGTGCCGGCGTGGCTCTCGAAGCCGGTCAGGGTGATGTCGAACCAGCGCTGGCCCTGGCCGTGGGTCACGACTCCGACATCGAGACCTTCAGCCTCCAGAATCGGCCCCTGCTCGATGTGCAGTTCGAAATAGGCCTTGATCGGATGCTGCCCGACCGGCTCGTCGCCGACGAAGCCGATGCGCTTCAGTTCCTCGCCGAAGGTGCGGCCCTCGCGATCCTTGATGCCGTAGACCTCGTCCTGCGTATAGGCGCCTGCAAAGACGCCGGAGGAGACCATCGCGGGGGTGAAGCGGGTGCCCTCCTCGTTGGTCCAGTTGGCGACCTCGATCGGATGGCGGGTCTTGATTCCCAGGTCGTTGAGGCTGCGGATCACCTC
>JAEYRQ010000064.1 GCA_023435545.1 Pseudomonadota bacterium
ATCCAGAGCTCGGACAGGTAATCATGCGGGGCGCATTGTCCCGGAGGGCCGTTGGGAATGTCGACGACGCTCATCACCCAGCCGCCGTGTGCGGGATCGCTGGAGGGCACGTGCGCGGCC
This sequence comes from Pseudomonadota bacterium, assembly GCA_023435545.1. GTDB lineage: Bacteria > Pseudomonadota > Alphaproteobacteria > Rhizobiales > Tepidamorphaceae > Tepidamorphus. The sequence continues at coordinate 121 of JAEYRQ010000064.1, forward strand.
TCGCTGATCGCAGCGCCGGGCGGCACGCCGAGCATGGTCAGCCGGCCGTTGCCGGGCTCGAGCCGGACGAGGGCATTGAAGTTCACCCCGACCGGGCCGCCGGGCATCGGCGGGCCGCCTTCGGGGTTCATGCTGAGATACCAGGTGCGGTTGTAAGGGCGGCCCTGGTCGACGTCCGCGAGGCGCGGCAGGTCTCCGGGAGGGCCGAGCGGACGTTCCTCGATCTGCGGATCGGGCTTCGACATGTCGAGCGTCCAGCGAACCAGCGAGCCCTTGAGGTCCTGCTGCTCGCGGAAGATGCCGCCCGCTTCGCGCATGAAGCTGAACGCGTTGGTGTCGGTCAGGCACAAGTCGATGTGAACGAGATCGCCGTCGTCGTACGCGTTCACTTCGTGGAACACGGAGACCCCGGGCGGCCCCTTGATCCACTTCATCTCCGAAACCTTGCCATAGCGCGGCATGATCGCGATCCAGCTCTCGAGGTCCTGCTGGTGCGCCCAGTGGGCGCCGCCCGCCTTCAGCCGGTCGAGATCGGCGGTGGTCGGGAAGATCGGCCAGATCGCGTACTTCTGGGTGATCACGAAGTCGTGGATCGTCGCGCAATAGGGCTGCTCGAACCACTGCTCGGAGACCAGATTGCCCTCCGCATCGGCGACGCCATAGGCGATGTCGAGGCTGCACAGGCCCCCCGCCTCGTAGCCGAAGAAGAACATCTCCCCGGTGACCGGGTCGATCCGCGGGTGGGCGGTGAAAGTCTCCGACTTCAGCGCACCGTAGTAATCCCACTTGCCCACGGTCTCGAGCGTATGCGGATTGATCTCGTAGCCGCGCCCGTCTTCCTTGGTCATGAACAGGCGGCCGGCGTGCCAGACCGGGGTGGTGTTGGCGACGGTGCGGTCTACGCCTTCGACCGAAGGATCGTCGGTGAACGGATTGCGATAGCGGCCGAACAGCGCGCGGCGCGCCTTCTTCTCGGCGAGGTAGCGCTCGGTCTCGACATAGCGGATGTCGTAATCGACCGAGACTCCATTTGGCCCGTTCTCGAAGTGAAAGCGGCTGATCATGCCGTCGTGGTTGAGGGCAATGTCGTCCTCGAACATCGGCGCATGCGCATTGTCGGGCACCGCGCGGAAGAAAGCGCCATCGATCTCGGCCGGGATTTCACCCTCGACGGTCAGGTTGCGGGCGGAAAGCTCGAGCCGGCGCGGCGTGTTGCTGCCGATGAAGTGGATCGTCTGCGGAAATGCGTTCATGGCAACCTCTGTCCCGGTGATTCAATCGTGGCGAAACGCTAACGGCTGTTATAATCGAAGGGAAGGGCGGCCGGCTTTGCGCGGGCTCAAAGGGATGGAACGGGTGCTCAACCGCGCTGAACGTGTAGCGTCGCCTTGCGACAAGGTTGCGATGTTGCATCAGCTTCTCAAGCTGACCAACCGGCTGATGGCGCCGTTCTCGACGCACCTCGCGCACCGTTACAAGATCAGCCTCAACGAGTTCCGCCTGCTGATGACGATCGGCGCACTCGGCCGCTCGGCGAGCCACGAACTGGCCGAACTGACCGGCGTCAACGTCATGAGCGTGAGCCGCGCGGTCGCGACTTTGCAGCGCAACGGGCGGATCGAGGTCGTCCGGGACGACACCAACCGCCGCCGCAAGTGGCTGATGCTGACGGAGGAAGGCCGCCGGCTCTACGAGATCATGCGGCCGCAGAGCGAAAAGGTGGCGGACTATCTGTTCTCCGGCATGGAGCATGGCGAAATCGCGCAGCTCGAGGCGACGCTTGCCCGCTTGATCGACACGCTCGAAGCCCGCGACGAGCAGGGCCGCTCCCTGTTCCTCGAGCGGACCAAGCCGGAGCCCGATACGGAATGACCGAACAGGAACGCCGCGCGATCGAGGCCGATTGCGAGCGGCTGATCAAGCTCTACGTCAACCTCAACGACGCGCAGGACTGGCACGCGGTGGCGGCGCTCTACACCGAGGACGCGCGGTTTGCCCGGCCCAGCCAGCCCGGGGTGTTCGTCGAAGGGCGACAGGCGATCCTCGACAGCTTCCTGGCCCGGCCGGGACGGGCACAACGCCATGTCATCGCCAATACGGTAGTGGACGTCGAAGACGAGAACCACGCCCGCGCCTTCAGCGTGATCGTGCTCTACATGGGCGATAAGGCCGACGATGGCGGGCTGCCGGTGCAGGACCCGAAATCGCCGCTGATCGGCACTTTCACCGACAAGCTGGTGCGGACCGACGAGGGCTGGCGCTTCGCCGAACGCGTCGGTGGGCTCGACTTCAGGCCTTAGCTTCCTGCCGCCGCCGCACGGCGAGGGCGGCCGGGATGGCGAGGCAGATCAGCGCGGCAATTCCGGCAGGAAGCGCGGCCGAGGCGAGGAACGTCCTTGGCGCCACTCCGGCTGAGAGCATCGCGGTGCCGATGAGTGGCCCGGAGATCGCGCCAATCCTTGCGACGAGCACGCCCATTCCGACCGCGGAACTCAGCAGGCGCGATGGGAACAGGTAAGCCGTCAGCGCGGGCAGGGCCATGCCGGCGCCCGATATGCCACCCGCACCGGCCAGCAGCAGCACGGTCCATCGTACCGGATCGGGCGTGGTCAGGCCGATCGCGACGAAGCACGCCGCCATGAACAGAAATGCGCCGACCATCGTCGGACCGGCCCGCCACCGGTCGATCAGCACGCTCATGACCATGCCGAGCGCCAGGCCGGCGCCCTGCATCAGGCCCGTGACTTGCGCCGCCTGGTCGACCGTGAAGCCGGCCTGCGGCAGCACCGTGGGAACCCACGAGGTCAGCAGGTAGAGATTGGCCGCGTTGAGCGTCAGCGCTCCCGCGAAGACCGCGAATGGCAACCGCCACGGCGCGCCGAACAGTTCGAACTGTGGCAGGCGCGACTTGGGTGCGGCACCTTCCTGCGGCGCTTTTTCGCCCGGCAGGACCCACCAGAGCAGCACTGCGAGGATGCCTGCGAACAGGCCCGGCACGATGAATAGGCCCTCCCATCCACCCAATGCCACGACAGGCCCGGCGGACAGGCCCGCTCCGAGCGCCCCGACCACAATCCCTGCCGAAACCAGCGACATCAGCGTGGCGCGCATCCGTTCGGGCGCCAGCTCGGCGGAAAGCGCCGTGCAGTTGGGCAGGCATGCGCCGAGGCCGGCACCGGTGATGAAGCGCCACAGGATGAATTCCGGGATGCTTGTCGCGGTCGCTGTGGCCAGTGTTGCAATCGCCACCGCTAGACAACCGAATACGATGAGCGGTCGACGGCCCAGCCGGTCGCCCAGCGGGGCGAGCAAAGCCGCACCCGCGCCTAGTCCCACCAGCACGATCGAGAACACCCACCCGAAAGCCGAAGCTTCGAGACCGAGCGGACCCTGCAGCCGCGGCACCGCCAGCGGCATGGCGTTGAGATCGTACCCGTCCATGACGAACACGAGCGCGAGGAGGACCAGCGACAAGGTCCGGCGAGCCGGCGTCATGCGTTGCGCGCCCTCATGCAATCTTCCCCATCCGGTTCGCCCCGAGCTTGTCGCAGGGCTGTCTTATTCTTCAGCGCATCAGACCCGAAAAGCTGCCCTTCGGCAAGCTCAGGACGAGACTGCGACAGGCCGCGTGTCCCAAGGTGACGGCATCCTGTAAGGCACCGTATGGAACACCGCCTCGATCTGTTCGATCGCCCCGTCCCTGATCTTGAAGGCCTCGGCAAGATAGTAGCTGTGCGGCCGGCGCACGGGGCTCGAGGCGGGGGTGCCGTCGGTGAGCGTGTATTCGCCGAGCCGGCCCGAGTGGTCGATGAAGCCATAGGCGAGGACGATGCCGCGCTCGATATCGACCAGCGGAAAGCGGCGGGCGCGCAGCTCGTCGTCATAGCGGTACCAGCCCAGCGCGAACTGCTGCTCGCACGGGAGCCGGGCGATCGGCAGCGGGAACTCGGCGTTGTTGGTGGTCTGCACGCCGTTCTCGACGCGATTGCAGTGCGGGTGGAAGCGGGTGCGGATCGTCCCGTCGTTGCGCTCGATGGTCTCGAAATAACCGTTGGCGATGCGGATCAGCTCGTCTCGCGATGAGCGCTCGGCCTCGGGCACCATCGCCAGCATCGCCGGATTGTCCTCGAACTTTTGCCCGAGGAACGGGAAGCCTTCGTCCTTGTTGCGGGCGACGACGACCTCGCAGCCGGCGATCCGCCCCTCCGCCACTTGCAGCCGGATCGAGGCGGGGCTGACCGCGTCGGTTTCCTCGACCGCTATAAAGACCGCCACCTCGCCTTGCTCCGGATCGGCGAAGCGCAAGTCATAGGGCCCACGCGCAGTAAGCGTGTTCCACACACCGTCGCCGGGTTCGAGAACGACGTTGTTCTCGGTGTAGAACGTCTGCGCGGCCCAAGCCACGCGCTGCGGATCGCGCGCGTCGAGCGCCGCCAGGAAACTATCGAGAGCCTCGTAGAGCTCTTCCCTTTGCGCCAAGATCCTCTCCCTTGCTTGACTTAGGGCGGTGCTACCTGAAAAGTAACGACCGTTAAAGTCGCGCGGACTCGCGGACGGGAGAGGGAATGGATCCGGCAGGCAAGACCGCGGTCGTTACCGGCGGCAATTCCGGGCTTGGTGAAGCGACCGTCCAGGCGCTGCTGGCGGCCGGCGCGCGCGTGGTATCGCTCGACCTGTCGCCCTCGCCGCCCGACGGAGCGGATTTCCTGAGCTGCGATGTCTCCGATGCCGCAGCGGTTGAGGCGGCCGTCGCGCAGATCGACGGGCCGATCCACATCCTGGTCAACAGTGCCGGCATCGGCGGAATGGGCGCGATCGCCAGCGCGGAAGGTCCGGCCGACCTGGCGGCGGTCCGCAAGGTCATCGAGGTCAATCTGGT
>JAEYRQ010000242.1 GCA_023435545.1 Pseudomonadota bacterium
CTTCAGCACCGCGCCTGCCGCATGCACGACGCCCATCAGGTTGATGTCGAACATCCGGCGGAACATGTCGGCGTCGGTCCTGGCGAACGGCGCGGATTCGGCAGCGCCGGCGTTGGCGACCAGGATCGACACCGGACCGCGCTCCGCGACCGCGGTTCCGATCGCGGCCCGTGTCGACGCCTCGTCGGTCGCGTCCGCAACGGCATAGCCCGCCGCGTCGCCGGCCTCGACGAGCGCGCGCAGTGGCGCCTCGCTGCGCCCGGTGACGGTGACGGCCGCGCCTGCCCCCGTGAGCGCGGCAGCGATCGCCGCACCGATTCCCTTGCCGCCGCCGGTGACCAGCGCATGCCGCCCCTGAAGGCTTCCTCTCGCCATGCTCGCCTTGGCCTCGAATTTATTTGAGGCTTAAAATAACACGATCCCCGTGCGGAACGAAAGTCCTGATCGGCGCCCGCCTCCGTATTTTCACGTATGCCAGGACGATGGCCGTCTCCGGCACCCGCCGTTCGCGGTCACTCCGCCGCCGACAGGATCTTCGAACGGGGCCTCACCGTGTCCGCCTTGGCGCCGCGCGACTTCGGGCGGGCGCGAATCCTGAGATCCTCAAGGTCCTGCCGGTCGCGCTGCGAATTGCGGGCGAGCTGGTCGGCGCCGGGCGCGTATTGCGGCGGCACGTGCGTGTAGGGCACGCCGTACCAGGCGGCGGCCCGCATGGCGAAGAACGGATCCACCAGGTGCGGCCTGCCGACGGCGACGAGGTCGGCGCGGCCGGCGATCAGGATGGTGTTGGCCTGGTCGGCGCTGGTGATGTTGCCGACGCACATGGTCGCGACCTCGGCCTCGTTGCGGATCTGGTCGGAATAGGGCGTCTGGAACATCCGCCCGTAGATCGGCCGCGACCAGTTGACCGTCTGGCCGGTGGAGACGTCGACGAGATCGACGCCGGCCTCGCCGAAGGCTTCGGCGATCGCCACGGCGTCGTCGCCGGAAAGCCCGCCCTCGGCCCAGTCGGTGGCGGAGATGCGGACCGACATCGGCTTGTGCTTCGGCCAGGCAGCCCGCATCGCGGCGAAGACCTCGAGCGGGAAGCGCAGCCGGTTCCCGACCGACCCGCCGTAGTCGTCGGTGCGGGTGTTGGTCAGCGGCGACAGGAAGCTCGCCAGCAGGTAGCCATGGGCGCAGTGCAGCTCAACCATGTCGAAGCCGATGCGCTCCCCCCGCTCGACGGCTGAGACGAACTCTGCCGTGATCCGGTCCATGTCGGCGCGGGTCACCTCGCGCGGCACCTGGCTCTCGGGATAGTAGGGAATCGAGGAGGCCGAGATGATGTCCCAGGCCTCGGCGTCGGGGAGCGGCCGGTCCATGCCCTCCCACATTAGCCGCGAGGCGCCCTTGCGGCCGGCATGGCCGAGCTGCAGGCAGAGCTTCGCCGCCGAGTTGGCGCGCACGAAGTCGACGATGCGCTGCCAGGCCCTCTCCTGCTCGTCGTTCCACAGGCCGGTGCAGCCGGGCGTGATGCGCGCGTCGGGCGCGACGCAGGTCATCTCGGTGAACACCAGTCCCGCCCCACCCATGGCGCGTGTGCCGTAGTGGGCGAGGTGGAAGTCGCCGGGGACGCCGTCCACCGCCGAGTACATGCACATCGGCGACATGACGAGGCGGTTCGCCAGTTCCATCTCGCGCAGCCGGAACGGCTGGAAGGCGGCCGGCACTGGCCTGTCGATATCGACGTCGAAGCCACGCGCCCTCAGCTTCTCGGCGAAGTTCCGGTCCGCCGCGGCGACGATCTCCGGCGCGCGGAGTTTCAGGTTGTCGTAGGTGATCGCCTTGGAGCGGGTCATCAGGCCGAAGGCGAATTGGATCGGGTCGTAGTCCCAGAACCGGTCCAGATGCTCGAACCAGACCAGCGACACGTCGGCGGCGTGCTGGATCTTCTCCACCTCCTCGCGCCGCCCGGTCTCGAACAGCTTCAGCGCGGCGGGGACGTCCGGCGTCGCCTGCACCGCCTCGAACAGGGCGATGGCATCCTCCATTGCAAGCTTGGTGCCGGATCCGATCGAATAGTGGGCGGTCGCCTTGGCGTCGCCGAGCAAGACCATGTTGTCCTTCACCCAGCGCTCGTTGCGGATCATCGGGAAGTTCCGCCACATCGAGCGGTTGATCAGCACCGGGTGGCCGTCGAGATACCTGGCAAAGATCTTCCGGCAGAATTCGGCGGACTGCTCCTCGCTGAGCGCGCCGAGGCCGGCCTTCTCGAAGGTCGCCGCGTCAGTCTCGAAGATCCAGGTCGAGAGCCCCTCCTCGTATTGGTAGGCGTGGGCGATGAAGATGCCCCACTCGGTCTCCTCGAAGGCGAAGGTGAAGGCATCGAGCGGCCGGGTCGAGCCCATCCAGGTGAACTTGTTCGGGCGCAGGTCGATGTTGGGCCGGAAGTGCTCGACGAACCGCTCGCGGAAGCGGCTGTTGACGCCGTCGGCGACGATCACGAGATCGGAGGCCGAATAGTCCGCGTCCGTCTCGGCTTCGACCTGGAATCGCATCTCGATGCCGAGTTCGGCGGCGCGCTCCTGCAGGATGAGCAGCAGGGTGCGGCGAGAACAGCCGCAGAAGCCGTTGCCGCCGACGCGGTGGGTCGTGCCCTTGAAGTGGATCTCGATGTCGTCCCAGTAGGCGAACTCCTCGGTGATCCGCTTGTAGCTCTGGCGGTCGTAGGCCTCGAAGGTGTCGAGTGTCTCGTCCGAGAACACCACGCCGAAGCCGAAGGTGTCGTCGGGCCGGTTGCGCTCCAGCACGGTGATGGCCGCCTCGGGCCGGGCTTTCTTGAGCAGGATGCCGAAATACAGCCCAGCCGGTCCGCCGCCGACGATCGTCACCTTCATGGCACGCCTCCTGTCTCGATCGGCAATAAGTTTAAGCTTAAAATATATCGGACGCAAGAGGCTGCCGACGC
>JAEYRQ010000135.1 GCA_023435545.1 Pseudomonadota bacterium
CAACCGCATGCCCGAGAGCTGGTTCACCGGTCCGGTCTGGCAGGATCCGATCAACGATCCGCCCGCCCCCGGCAGGGCGCGATCGGTTCTGGTGACCTTCGCCCCGGGCGCCCGCACCAACTGGCACACCCATCCGTTCGGGCAAACCCTGTTCATCGTCTCAGGGATTGGCCGCGTGCAGTGCGCGGGCGGACCCGTGCGCGAGGTCGTTCCCGGCGACACGATCTGGTTCCCGCCGGGCGAGCGCCACTGGCACGGCGCGGCGCCGGACAGGATGCTTGTCCATCTGGCGATCCACGAGCATCAGGACGGCTCCCACGTCGACTGGCTGGAACCGGTCTCGGACGCCGACTACACGGCCGACCCGATCCGCGAATAGCCTCACCCCACAGGCGCCGAGCTTGCCGTTGCGCCATCCCGCCGCAGCGCGGTGCCCGGGGCGCGGTGCTATCGTCTCGCAACGGCCGGAAGCCGAACGCTGCGCGGCAGTTCGGCGTTGTGGTCATGCCAGTCAGTGGCAGCTCGAGGGGTGATATCCATATGGAGATGAGCGAGACCGACGTGTCGATCCTCGAGGCGCTCTCCCGTATCGATCCCGATCGCGGCGAGCACGTGTCACCGCGGCTCTTGGCCGAAAGCCTTCCCGACATTGCGGAGGCCGACCTCGCGGAGGCGCTCAGAGAACTGGCTGCACGGCAGTTCGTCCAGATCGATCGCGCAGGCTCCGCCACCATCACCGAGTTGGGCGCGGCAGCCGTGAGGTCGATGTAGCCTGCGGTCGCCCCGGGTCAGACGTCGGGGCGATGGCGGGTATGCCAGTGGCGGGCGATATCGATGCGCCGGCAGACCCTGGCATCGTCGTGACCGAGCACGTGGTCGAGGAAACGTGCGAGCGCGGCGGCCCGGCCCGGCCGTCCGGCCAGCCGGCAATGCAGTCCGACCGACATCATGCGAGGCCGCTCAGCGCCCTCCGCATACAGAACGTCGAACGTATCCCTGAGATACGAGAAGAACTGGTCGCCCGAATTGAAGCCCTGTGCGGTGGCGAAGCGCATGTCGTTGGCGTCCAGCGTATAGGGGATCACCAGATGCGGCCCGAGCGGACCCTCGACCCAGTAGGGCAGGTCGTCCGCATAGGAATCCGAATCATAGAGGAAACCACTGTCCTCCATCACCAGCCGCCGCGTGTTTGCCGAGCAGCGGCCCAGGTACCAGCCCAGCGGCCGTTCCCCGGTCATCTCCGTATGAACGCGGATCGCCTCTGCGAGATGCCGGCGCTCCTCGTCCTCGGGCATGTCCTTGTAATCGATCCAGCGATAGCCGTGGCTGGCGATCTCCCAATCTGCCTCGCGCATCGCGGCGACGGCGCCCGGATTGCGCGCGAGCGCCATGGCGACCCCGTAGACGGTCACGGGCAGGCCGCGCGTGGTGAACATCCGCCAGAGCCGCCAGAAGCCGGCACGGGAGCCGTACTCGTAGATCGACTCCATGTTCATGTGCCGCTGGCCGGGCCATGGCGCCGCGCCGACGATTTCCGACAGGAAGGCTTCGGAGGCGGCGTCTCCATGCAGGACCGAGTTTTCGCCGCCTTCCTCGTAGTTGATCACGAACTGCACGGCGATGCGGGCGCCGGCCGGCCAGTCGGCATGTGGCGGCGTCCGGCCGTAGCCCACCATGTCCCGGGGATATTCGGCGTCGGTGCCGGGCATAGTGTCGTTCCCGCTCAGGCGTTCAGGAGCGCGAAGATCTCGTCTTTGAGCTTCAGCCGCTGCTTCTTCATCTCCTCGAGATGCTCGTCGCTGGTCGGCTCGATATCGGTTTCGGCACGATGGACGGTCCGGTTGAGCCGGTGATATTCGTCGGCAAGGCGGGCGAAGTGCCGGTCCGACGCCTTGAGCGCATGGATGCGATCGGCGAATTCGGGAAACTCCTCGTGCAGTTCATGCGGGGTATGGCTCATGACGACTCCGTTCCGTGCCGGTTTCCGGTCGCCTCTCGCACGGGCGTGCGGGCAGATCAAGCCTCCTCCGCAATCCCGGATGCTCTTGCCACTGGCAGGTCTATCCGATATCCCCGCTGCCAACTTCCCCGCAGGGCGAAGGCACCGCTGTCGCGCGCTATGAAGTCTCCCCTCGCCGTCCTCCCGCATGCTCTCACTCCCGGGGTAGCTCCAGTCGCCGTCTCTTTGGTGCCGGCGATCCCGTCTTCCCGTGAGGTCTGCCGATGACTCTCGGCCACTACTGGCGCCTCGTCGCCTATCGCATCTACGCCGATCTCAGGAGCGAGCGCCAGCGCACTTTCCTCGGGATCGCGTGGTGGTTCATCGATCCGATTATCTTTGTGACCGTCTACTACGTCGTCTTCAACATGATGATGCGCTACCGCACGCCAGATTTCGTCGCGTTCCTGGCGATTGGGGTGCTGACGTACCGCTGGTTCGGTGTCTGCGTACAATCGTCGGCGGGTTCGATCGCTGGCGCCGCCCCGATGATGCGCACCCTGCACCTGCCGATCACACTGTTCCCGACGATCGCGGTCTTTACCAACACTGTGCGATTCCTGCTCCCGTTCAGTGCCTTCCTCGTGGCCGCATGGATCTACGGATACCACCCCGGGACCGCCTATGCTGCATTGCCGCTCGTGCTCATCGCGACGCTGTTGGTGGGTAGCGCGCTGGGGTTCGTCTTCGCGGCCTTTCTGCCGTTTCTCCCTGATCTGGAGAAGGTGGTCGAATTCGGCTTGAGGACGGTGATGTACATGTCAGGAATCTTCTACTCGGTCGATCGTTTGGCACCCGAAGTGCAGACGTTGTTTTTCCTCAATCCAATCGCATTCCTGCTGGATGCGGCGCGCAAGATCATCCTGTACGATCAGGTGCCGGATCTTGGGCGTCTCGTGCTGATCATCATCCTGTCGAGCCTGGTGTTGGCCGTTGGCGCTGTCCTGTTGCGGCGATTCCGTGGAACTTACGTGAAGGTCCTGCCATGATCTCGACCGAGATCACCACGACCGCGCCCGCGCAGCCCCCCGAAGAAGCGAGGGAAGTCGTCATCCGGCTGGAGAATGTCGGCGTGCGCTATCGCTCGAAGAAGGCAGGGCCCTTCTCGCGCGCGGGCGTCTGGGCCCTGAAGGACGTTTCGCTTGAGGTCTATCGCGGTGAGACTCTGGGCATCATCGGCCGCAATGGCGTCGGCAAGTCGACGCTGCTGATGGTGCTCGCGGGCGTAATGGACGCCGACCGTGGCAAGGTGCACCATGGGGAGCTGGATGCGGCGATCCTGTCGCCACAGTCCGGTTTCCAGCGATTTCTCACCGGCCGCGAGAACATCATGCTGAACGGCATGCTGCGCGGCTTTCCGGCATCCGAGGTTCGGGAGAAGATGCCGGCAATCATCGAGTTCTCCGAACTCGGGGACAAGATCGACGAGCCGATCTTCACCTATTCGGCCGGGATGCGCTCCCGACTCGGCTTCTCGGGCGCCGTGCATCTCGTGCCGGACGTGCTGCTGATGGATGAGGTCCTCTCTGCGGGTGACAGGGCCTTCCGACAGAAGGCTGCCACGACGATCCGCAAGTTGATTACCTCGGAGCACAGGACGGTGGTGCTGGTTTCCCACAATCCCGCAACGCATCGGAAGCTCTGCGACAGGGTCGTGTGGATCGACAAGGGAATGACGTTTATGGAAGGCCCGACCGACGAGGTTCTTGCCGCCTACGAGGAAGCGACCGGGCCGGCGCCTGACCTGGTGGACGAAACCTTCTCCTGAGTGGGGCGATCGACCGGTGCTGACAGTCGAGCGGACGACCATTCCCGAGGTTCTGGTCCTGGTGCCGAACCGCTTCGGTGACCATCGCGGCTTCTTCTCAGAGACCTGGAGCCGGCGCAGCTTCGAGGAAGCGACCGGGATAGCGCTGGCGTTCGTCCAGGACAATCACTCGATGTCAGCTGCGCGAGGCGTCATCCGCGGGCTGCATTTCCAGATCCCGCCCCACGCCCAGGGCAAGCTGGTACGGGTGACGCGCGGCTCCATTCTGGATGTGGCGGTCGACATCCGGCGCGGCTCGCCG
>JAEYRQ010000161.1 GCA_023435545.1 Pseudomonadota bacterium
TCCACAAGGAATTCGAAGGGCGGATCCGGGAATGCGGCGCCGACCTGGAGAACCCCCGGAATGATGGTCGATCCCATGCTTGCTCCCGATGCTATGACCCGGCATGAGGCTCGCAATTGAAGCACACACCGTCGGCTGACCAAAGGCGGTTCTCCGTCTGACGTCGCGCTTCGCGCCGGCGCCTTGGTCTGCTATAGGCGGGCACACGACCCGTAGCTTCATTCACGGTGACGCCTTGAAATCCGCCATCGTCGTCTTCCCCGGCATCAACCGCGAGCGCGACATGGCGCGCGCGCTGAAGCGCGTGAGCGGCGTCGAGCCGATGATCGTCTGGCACAAGGAGACCGCCCTTCCCCAGGTCGACCTGGTGGTCATCCCCGGCGGCTTCTCCTATGGCGACTATCTCAGATGCGGAGCGATTGCCGCCCGCTCGCCGATCATGCGCGACGTCGTCGCCAGGGCGAACGGCGGGACGATGGTGCTGGGGGTGTGCAACGGCTTCCAGGTTCTGACCGAGACCGGCCTGCTGCCCGGCGCGCTGTTGCGCAACGCCGATCTGAAGTTCGTCTGCCGCGACGTGCATCTGCGCGTCGAAACGGTGGAGACGCGCTTCACCCACCACTATCGGGAAGGCCAGACGCTACGGGTTCCGGTCGCGCACGGCGACGGCAATTACTTCGCCGACGCCGACACCATCGCTCGCCTTGAAGGCGAGGGCCGGATCGTGTTCCGCTATGCCACGGCGGCAGGTGATGTGGTGCCCGAGGCAAACTGCAACGGCTCGCTCGACAACATCGCCGGAATTATCAACGAACGCGGCAACGTGCTCGGCCTGATGCCGCACCCCGAGGATGCGATCGAGCCCGCCCAGGGATCGACCGACGGCCTCGGCCTGTTCGAGAGCATGGCCGCCGCGCTGGAGCCGGCGGCCTGAGGCGACTCAAAGCCGCCTCCGCGCACCGGGCACATCAATCCCAGAACGGCCGCCGGCCCTCGCGGTAGGCATCGGCGCGCGAGAGGCCGATATCCTTCAGAAGATCGTCGGGAAGCTCCATCAACGCGATGCGGCTGCGGCGGCGCTCGAGCTTCTGATCGAGCCACGACGCTCCCGCGACCACCAGCTGCACGGTGACATGGAACGACGTGTCGACGAGCCTCAGGGACTGCGTGACCGCACCCGGGATTGCTGCGATTGTACCCATGACACATGTCCTTCCTGTGCAGGCAAGCGGTAGTAATGTATGGATTGTTGCTATCGCATTGACTCAATCGAGCGATCAAGATAGATAATTGTCACCATGACAAATTGGACACCGAACATCGCTGACGGCACCGGGCCGATCTATCTGCGGCTCGCCGACCGGATCGAGGCCGACATCGGCTCCGGCGCATTGCCGCCCGGCGCCAAGCTGCCGCCGCAGCGCAACCTCGCCTTCGACATCGGCGTGACCATCGGCACGATCGGCCGGGCCTACTCGCTGCTGCGCGAGCGCGGTCTGGTCAGCGGCGAGATCGGCCGCGGCACCTACGTTCTCGGCAAGGGCGTCTCGCCGGGCGAAGGCCAGGCGCCGGCGGAGGCGATGGACGGCTCACGCCTGCACTTCGCCTCGCCGGGCAAACTTCTGCTCGACAGCACCGCGGCGCCCGACGTCGGACAGGCGCCGATCTTCGGCCGACTGGCCGCTGAGATCTCACGTGATCACCCGGACGAGATCGTCGGCTACACCCGCCGCATCCCTCCCGGCTGGCACGAGGCTGGCCGGCGGTGGCTGTCGACCGCCGAGTGGCAGCCCGATGTGACCGCGATCGTTCCCACCCTCGGCGCCCACGCCGCCATCCTCGCGGTTGTCGCGGCAATCGCCGGGCCGGGCGATCGGATCGTGTTCGAGCACCTGACCTATTCGCATGTCGCGCGCAGTGTCGAGTTGATCGGCCGGCGCTCAGTCGCCGTGGAGACGGACGCCGAAGGCATCGATCCGGCCGACTTCGAGCGGCTGTGCGCCCAGACGCACCCCAAGGCAGTGTTCATGATGCCCTGCCTGCACAATCCGACGCTGGTGACGATGCCCGAGGCGCGGCGGCGCGAGATCGTCGAGATCGCCCGGCGCTACAATGTCTGGCTGATCGAGGATGCGATCTATGCGGCGCTGCTCGACGAGCACCCCCTGCCCGTCGCCGCGCTGGCGCCGGAGCGCACCTTCCATGTCGGCAGCCTCTCCAAGGCCGTCGCTGCCGGCTTCCGCGGCGGATGGGTCGCCTGCCCGCCCAACCTCGCCTCGCGGGTGCTGACCGCCTACCGGATGATCTCGGGCGGCAAGCCGTTCCTGCTCGCCGAACTCGCCGCGCGCCTCGTCCTGTCGGGCGAGGCCGACGCCATCCGCGCCAAGGTGTGCGCGGAGATCGAGGCGCGTTCGGCGATGGCGCGTGAGGCCTTCGGCGGCTTCGATGTCGCTTCCCACCCGCGAGCGCCGTTCCTGTGGATGAAGCTGCCGGAACCCTGGCTGTCGGCCACCTTCAAACAGGCGGCGGCCAACGACGACGTGCTGATCGACGACGAGGATGAATTCAAGTCGGCCCGCACCGAGCGTACCTTCCACCGCGTGCGTATTGGCTTCTCCAACCCGCCGACCAGGGAGGCGCTGGCCGCTGGTTTCGCCAGGCTGCGCGCCCTGCTCGACAGCGACGTCGCCGCCTACGATAGGTTCGGGTGATCGGGGCCTGCATCGCCTTTTTTCGATGATTTTCCCCGCGGGGTGCTGTATCGCCGGCCCAGCGCGAACCCGGACACTCCGAAACGGACCTCTCGGCCAGTATGACGATTCCCAACGACATCCGCATCACGCCGGAACTCGTCGCGGAGCACGGGCTCAAGCCCGACGAGTACCAGCGGATCCTCGATCTCATCGGCCGCGAGCCGACCTTCACCGAGCTCGGCATCTTCTCGGCGATGTGGAACGAGCACTGTTCCTACAAGTCCTCGAAGATCTGGCTGCGGAAACTGCCGACCACGGGACCGCGCGTGATTCAGGGTCCTGGCGAGAACGCCGGCGTCGTCGACATCGGCGACGGACTTGCGGTGGGCTTCAAGATGGAGAGCCACAACCACCCCTCCTTCATCGAGCCGTACCAGGGCGCGGCGACGGGAGTGGGCGGCATCCTGCGCGACGTCTTCACGATGGGCGCCCGCCCGATCGCCGCGCTCAACGCGCTCAGATTCGGCGATCCGGACCATCCCAAGACCCGGCATCTGGTCGCAGGCGTCGTCGCCGGTATCGGCGGCTACGGCAACTCGTTCGGCGTGCCGACGGTCGGCGGCGAGGTGAACTTACACCCCCGCTACAATGGCAACATCCTGGTCAACGCCTTCGCGGCGGGCATCGCCCGCACCGATTCGATCTTCTATGCGGCGGCGACGGGCATCGGGAACCCGATCGTCTATCTCGGCTCCAAGACCGGCCGCGACGGCATCCACGGCGCGACCATGGCGTCGGCCGAGTTCGGCGAGGACGCGGAAGAGAAGCGGCCGACCGTGCAGGTCGGCGATCCCTTCTCCGAGAAGCTGCTGTTGGAGGCCTGCCTCGAACTGATGGCGACCGACGCCGTCATCGCCATCCAGGACATGGGCGCGGCGGGGCTGACCTGCTCGGCGGTGGAAATGGGCGCCAAGGGCGGCCTCGGTGTCGAGCTCGACCTCGACAACGTTCCCTGCCGCGAGGAGGGGATGACCGCCTACGAAATGATGCTGTCGGAGAGCCAGGAGCGCATGCTGATGGTGCTGCGCCCCGGCAAGGAGGCCGTCGCCCGGCGCATCTTCGAGAAGTGGGACCTGGACTTTGCGATCATCGGCCACACCACCGACACCCGCCGCTTCGTCGTCACCCGCCATGGCGAGGTGATGGCCAACCTGCCGATCATGGAACTGGGCGACGAGGCGCCGGTCTACGACCGCCCCTGGGTCGCGACGCCGCCGGCGACCCCGGTCGACCCCGGCTCGGTGCCCGCGCCGAACTCCGTCTCCGAGACGCTGCTAAAGCTGATGGGCTCGCCCGACCTCTGCTCCCGGCGCTGGGTGTGGGAGCAGTACGACCACCTCATTCTCGGCAACACCCACCAGCGCCCGGGCGGCGATGCCGCGGTCGTGCGGATCGAGGACGGGCCCAAGGGGCTGGCGCTGACTCTCGACGTCACCCCGCGCTACTGCGAAGCCGACCCCTATGAGGGCGGCAAGCAGGCGATCGCCGAGGCCTGGCGCAACCTCACCGCCGTCGGCGCGACCCCGCTCGCCGTCACCGACTGCCTCTACTTCGGCAGCCCCGAGCGACCGGAGATCATGGGCCAGCTTGTCGGCTGCATCTCCGGCATGGCGGAAGCCTGCGCCGCGCTGGACTTCCCGGTCGTCTCCGGCAACGTCTCACTCTACAATGAGACCAACGGACGCGCGATCCTGCCGACGCCCTCGATCGGCGGCGTCGGCGTGCTCGAGGATTTCACCAAGTCCGCAACGCTCGCCTTCAAGA
>JAEYRQ010000197.1 GCA_023435545.1 Pseudomonadota bacterium
ACGCCGCGCGCAACGGGGTCGCGGACCGGGTCGAGGTGGTGGCGGCGGATCTCGCCGCCCGCGGCGCCGCCGCCCGCGCCGGCCTTGACCGAGCCGCCGATCACGCGATCGCCAATCCGCCTTTCCATGATCCCGCCGCCGCCCGCATCTCGCCGCGCAAGGTGCGTGCCCATGCCGCGCCCACGGCCGATCTGGAGGGCTGGGTTCGTTTCGCCGCGGCGATCGTGCGGCCGGGCGGCACGTTGACCATGGTGCACAGGGCCGACGCGCTGGCAGCGATCCTGGCGGCCTTCGCGCGCCGCTTCGGGTCGATCAACGTGCTGCCGGTTCATCCGCGCGAGGGCATGCCCGCCACGCGGGTGCTGGTTCAGGGGCTGAAGGGCAGCCGCGGTCCGCTCGCAATCCTGCCAGGCCTGGTGCTGCATGAACGCGAGGGGCATGGCTTCCTGCCCGCGGTCGAGGCGGTGCTGCGGGAGGGCGCCGGTCTGCCGCTACGGCGCTGAGGTTGCATCGCGGGACCCTCCACTCCATTTGTCCGGTCGGGAGAACAGAGACGCATGATGATCCTCGAACGACTGCGCACCCTGATGCCGGCAAGCTGGCACGAACGGCATCCGCTGGTGCCGGTGGTTCGGCTGACCGGACCGATCGGCATGGCGACCCCGCTCAGACCGGGCATAACGCTGTCCGGCGTCGCCGGGGCGCTGGAGAACGCCTTCAAGATCCGGCGCGCCAGCGCGGTGGCGCTGGTCATCAATTCGCCGGGCGGCTCGCCGGTGCAGAGCCACCTCGTCTACAAGCGGGTGCGGGCGCTGGCGGAGGAGCACGGCAAGCCGGTCTTCGTGTTCATCGAGGACGTAGGGGCCTCGGGCGGCTACCTGATCGCGCTGGCCGGCGATGAGATCGTCGCCGACGAGAGTTCGGTGGTCGGCTCGATCGGCGTCGTCGCGGCCACCTTCGGCTTCGACAAGGCGATCGAGAAGCTCGGCATCGAGCGTCGGGTGTACACGGCCGGCGAGCGCAAGGTGATTCTCGACCCCTTCCAGCCCGAAAAGCCGGAGGATGTGCGGCGGCTGAAGTCGCTGCAGAAGGATGTGCACCAGATGTTCATCGACCTGGTGAAGGCGCGGCGCGGCGGCGCGCTGAACGGTTCGGACCGGACGCTGTTCTCCGGCGAGTTCTGGTCCGGCCGCAAGGCGCTGGATCTCGGTCTGGTCGATCGGATCGGCGATTTGAGGGGCGTGATGCGCGAGCGCTTCGGCGAGAAGGTGCGGCTGTTGCCGATTGCCACCGCCCGCGGCGGCCTCCTGCGCCGGCTGGTGCCGGGGACGCGAGCGGAGTTTTCCGCCGGGCTCGCAGACGATCTGGTGTCGGCGGTGGAGACCCGCGCGATGTGGTCGCGCTACGGATTGTAGGGAGGACGGAGATGCCGAACCCGGTCATCATCGGCGGGCTGATCGTCGGCGGGGCACTGGCGGCGTGGCGGGTGGTGCGTGAGCGGCAACGGCGCCGGCGCCTGCTCGAGCGGCTGGCGGTGGAGACCGACGCTGACGCGCCGGTGGTCGCGCTCGAACGCGATCCGGTGTCCGGCGTCTTCCGACCCCGACGGGATGCCTGACCCCCTGCCGTTGCTCAGCGGAAGACGGCGCCGTGGTAGAAGTAGATTCCGAGGCCGGAGGTGAACACGGCCAGGCCGGCGATCGCGTGCAGGACCCACGCGAGCAGGAACGACCTTCGGTCGAGATAGGCCCAGGCGAAGACGGCGCCCCCCAGCCCGGTCAGAATCACGGCCGGCCAGTTCCAGTAGAACAGGTGCGCCAGCGCGAAGACGCCGGCATTGACCAGGATCGCTGCGGCTCGCGAGGGGAACAGCGCACCATATCTGCCGAAGAACAGCGCCCGGAACACGATCTCCTGCGGCAGCGCCGACAGGAACGGATAGGCGATCATGATCGTCAGCCAGAGATCGGGATTGTAGCGCGGCAGGCTGAACAGCGCGTGTGGTCTCAGCCACATGACGAGCGCGACGCTCGCTCCGACTGCGACGGCCGAGAAGGCCGTTGCGACCACCAGGTCGAGCCTGTCCGGCCGGGACAAGAGATCGCGCCAGTCGAATCCTTCGGACACGGACAGCAGCACGACCGCCAGCACGAACATGCCGCCGAGCGCGCTCCACATGACGGCCGGCGGCAGATGCAGCGCCATGACCAGGGGCAGCGCGCCGAAGATCAAGGCGAACTCCATCCACAGACGCAGGCGGCGGAGCGGCAGGATGGTAGAAGCAGCGGCTGTCGGCATCGGCAAGATCCGGAAGTGGCGGCCCCGTCGGGTCTGGGGGAAGGCTGGCCACGCCATGATGGCGAACCCATGACGGCGGGCGCCCAGCCGGAGAGCGGATCGTCGCTTATGCGTCGATTCCGCCCCTTCTGGAGCCGAACCTCCCCGGATATAGTCCTGCCGCCCGCAGGAGACAGTCCACATGACGGCCGAAGAGCGCAGCTTCATCCCGGTTCGCATCGCGGTGGTGACGGTATCCGACACCCGGACGCCCGAGACCGACAAGTCCGGCCAGCTTCTCGTCGACCGCCTCACGGCGGCCGGCCATCACCTGGCGGCCCGCCGCCTCGTGCCGGACGAGTTCGCCGCGATCCAGGACGTGGTGCGAGTCCTGTCGTTCCAGTCCGACATCGACGTCGTGATCACCACCGGCGGCACCGGGCTGACCGGCCGCGATGTGACGCCGGATGCCGTGGAGCCGCTGTTCGAGAAGCGGATGGAGGGCTTTGCCTGGGCATTCCACAAGATCTCCTACGAGAAGATCGGCACCTCGACGATCCAGAGCCGCGCGACCGCCGGGGTTGCCAATTCGACCTACATCTTCTGCCTGCCCGGCTCGCCGGGGGCCTGCCGCGACGCCTGGGACCACATCCTCGAGCAGCAGCTGGACTACCGCCACATGCCCTGCAATTTCGTCGAGATCCTGCCGCGCCTCGGCGAACACCTGCAGCGCAGCAAGGGATAGCGGAGCGGCCGGATGGGCGCCCGTGCAGTGAGCTCTTCGGCTGCCCATTGCCTCACCCCCTTGGGCAATTCCCGCGCGCCCTGCTATAAGGCGCCGGAGTAGCGTAAACGAGGGTGGACTAAGAATGCGGGAGATTCCCCCGGTGCCGGCGATCCGACGCCTGGCGCGGCTGGCCGTACTGGCCGGCGTGGCCGCCGCCGTCGCAGCCTGCGACTCGCAGGCGATGAAGGATGCGAGCGATTCCACCGTGGGGCTCGGCCGCCTGCTGGTCGGCGCGGGCCAGCCGGACCCGAACGAACTGCCGGTCGACGCCGGCGCGCCGCCGCCGCCTGTTGCGGTGAAGTGCCCGCAGGTGGTCGTGCGCGACGGGACCGAGACCTACCGCATCTATGAACGCGGCTTCGACGGGGATCCGGGCCACGTCATCTACCAGGGTGGCGTCACCCGCACCGCACGGGAGTGCGAATTCATCGCCCCCAATGCGATTCGCATCAAGTTCGGCGTCGCCGGACGCGTGATAACCGGCCCTAAGGGCAGCCCCGGTGCGGTGGAACTGCCGCTTCGCGCGGCCTTCGTCGGACGCGGCGGCGAGCCGGTCTGGACCCAGCTCTACCGGGTCCAGACGACGGTCCTGCCGGGCGAGACGGTCGCGCAGTTCCAGCAGGTCGAGGACAACCTGTACTACGAGGTACCGGAAGGCCAGCACATCAACGACTTCGTGGTCTATGTCGGCTTCGACGAGGTACCCGCCGGCCAGCGCCGCGGTTGACAGGCTGCCGCCCGACCTTAAGATCACGACCACATTCGACGAATCCTGCGGGAGAGAACGGTCCGCAACCCGTCGCCGAAGGCGCAACCGGCCCCGGAAACGCTCAGGCAAACGGACCGCAGGAGGATGAAACTCTGGAAAGCAGCCGCCGGCAGCCAACTTTGCCGGTAGCTCACCGTAGGGGGTAAGTCGCGGCCGATCCGCGGCGAAATCTCTCAGGTCCTGCGACAGAGGGGGCGCGAGCAAACCCGATGAGGGTTTTCGACTCACGTCTTCACGCAGGACCCGACATGGCCGAAAGCCCAGCCTCCGACGCCCCCCTTCTCCATACCCCTCTGCACGACCGCCACGCAGGGCTCGGTGCCCGCATCGTCCCGTTCGCAGGCTACGCGATGCCGGTGCAGTATCCGAAGGGCATCATTGCCGAGCATCTGTGGACGCGCGAGAACGCTGGCCTGTTCGACGTCTCGCACATGGGCCAGGCGTTCCTGTCCGGTCCTGACCATGCGACGACGGCCGCCGCCATCGAGGCGCTGGTGCCGGGCGAGGTCCGCGACCTGAAGCCCGGCGCGATCCGCTACACCCAACTCCTCACCGCGGACGGTGGCATCATCGACGACCTGATGGTCACGCGGTCGCTGTCCGCAGACGACGACGGATCGCTGATGCTGGTGGTCAATGCCGCCCGCAAGGACGTGGACTACGCCCATATCGCCGCGCGCCTGCCGGCGGACGTAACCTTGCACCCGGTCACCGACAGGGCGCTGATCGCGCTGCAGGGGCCGAAGGCGGAGGCCGTCATGGCGCGCCACTGCCCGAAGGCCGTCGATCTCGGCTTCATGACCGCGACCAGCGCCGAGTTCGACGGCATCGACTGCCATGTTTCGCGCTCCGGCTATACCGGCGAGGACGGCTTCGAGATATCGGTCGCCGACACACATGCCGGCACGGTGTGGGATGCGCTGCTGGCCGATCCGGAGGTCGCCCCCATCGGCCTCGGCGCCCGCGACACGCTCCGCCTCGAGGCCGGCCTTTGCCTCTACGGCCACGACATCGACGAGACCACCTCGCCGGTCGAGGCGGCGCTGACCTGGTCGATCGGCAAGCGCCGGCGCGAGGAGGGCGGTTTTCCCGGCTATGACCGCATCCGACGGGAACTGGCGGAGGGTCCCGCCCGCAAGCGGGTCGGAATCAGGCCCACGGGCCGAGCACCGGCGCGCGAAGGAACGGAGATCGCGGCGAACGCCAGTCCGGTCGGAACCATCACCAGCGGCGGCTTCGGCCCCTCCGTCGGTGGGCCGGTGGCGATGGGCTACGTGGCCAAAGGCTCCACTGACATTGGAACGGCTTTGACGCTCAACGTCCGCGGGCGCGAGGAGCCGGCCACCGTTGCCGCGCTGCCGTTCGTGCCGAACCGGTACAAGCGATGAGCCAGCCGCCACACCACCTTCGTCATCCCGGCCGCTCGGGTCCGCGCGAAGCGCGGCCCAAGGGCAGGCTCCGCGCAACGAAGAGCCGGGATCGGGACCCAATCGACGCCAGTAGCGTCCCGATCTCGGATCGGCCTTCGGCCGTCCGGGATGACGCGAGATGACATGTTCGAGCTCATGACCAAACCCGAGGGACCTATCGCATGACCACCTACTTCACCAAGGACCACGAATGGATCGCCGTCGATGGCGACGTCGCCACTGTCGGAATCACGGACTATGCGCAGGGGCAACTCGGCGACGTGGTCTATGTCGAGCTTCCCGCCGTCGGCAAGGCGGTGAAGCAGGGCGACGAGGCGGCGGTCGTCGAATCGGTCAAGGCCGCGAGCGAAGTCTACGCGCCGGTGTCGGGCGAAGTCGTCGAGGTCAACGAGGGACTGACCGACGAGCCGGCCAAGGTGAACGCGGCAGCCGAGAGCGACGGCTGGTTCCTGAAGCTCAGGATCTCCGACAAGGGCCAGCTCTCCGAGCTGATGTCGGCCGACGCCTACAAGGCCTATCTGGACGAGATCGGCTGACGCCATGGCGCATCTCTATACGGCGACGGTCCGCTGGTCGGCCGAGGGCGATTTCGCTTCCGGCAAGTACAGCCGCGGCCACGAATGGGTGTTCGACGGCGGGGTGACCGTGCCGGGCTCGTCGGCGCCCTCGGTTGTGCCGCCGCCCCTGTCGCGCGAGGACGCGGTGGATCCGGAGGAGGCCTTCATCGCCGCGCTTTCGTCCTGCCACATGCTCTGGTTCCTCGACCTGACGTGGCGGGCCGGCTTCGTGGCCACGGCCTACGAGGATCACGCCGAGGGGACCATGGCGCGCCTCGAGGCTAAGCGCTGGTGGATGAACAAGGTGACGCTCAGGCCCCGCGTCACCTTCGCGGCTGGCGCAGCGCCCGATGCCGACCGGCTCGCCGCGCTGCACGAGGAGGCCCACCACCTCTGCTACATCGCCAATTCCGTGCGCAGCGAGGTCGCCGTCGAGCCGGTGACCGATTGAGGAGTTTCGTATGCGTTATCTCCCCCTGACCGATGCCGACCGCTCCGCCATGCTGGCGAAGATCGGCGTCGACGGTATCGACGACCTGTTCGCCGACGTGCCGCGCGCGGCCTGGCGGACGGATCCGGTCGACTTGCCGCTGGCAAAGAGCGAGATGGAGGTCGAGCGGCTGCTCGGACGCCTCGCCCAGCGGAACGTGCCGGCTGCAAGCGTTCCCTTCTTCGTCGGCGCCGGCGCCTATCGCCACCACGTGCCAGCCAGCGTCGACCACCTGATCCAGCGCTCGGAATTTCTCACCTCCTACACGCCCTACCAGCCGGAGGTCAGCCAGGGGACGCTGCAGGTATTGTTCGAGTTCCAGACACAGGTGGCGGAACTGACCGGCATGGAGGTCGCCAACGCCTCGATGTATGACGGCTCGACCGCGACCGGCGAGGCGGTGCTGATGGCGCACCGGCTGACCCGCCGGGAAAAGGCGGTGCTCGCCGGCAACCTGCACCCGCATTATCGCGCCGTGGTCGAAAACCTCGCCGAGATGGCCGGTCACGAGGTCGAGGCGCTGCCGCCGGTGCCGGTCGGCGAGGAGGATGTCCTCGGCCGCATCGACGACACGGTGTCCTGCGTCGTCGTGCAGTCGCCGGACGTGTTCGGCAATCTCGTGGACCTGGCCCCGATCGCCGAGAAGGCGCACGCCCATGGGGCGCTGCTGATCGCGGTGTTCACCGAGGTCGTCTCGCTCGGCCTGATCGAGCCGCCTGGCGCGATGGGCGCCGACATCGTCGTCGGCGAGGGCCAGGGCATCGGCAACGGGCTCAATTTCGGCGGCCCCTATGTCGGCCTGTTCGCGACGCGGCAGAAGTTCGTGCGGCAGATGCCCGGCCGGCTCTGCGGCGAAACGGTGGACGCGGAGGGCCGGCGCGGCTTCGTCTTGACGCTGTCGACCCGCGAGCAGCACATCCGCCGCGAGAAGGCGACCTCGAACATCTGCACGAACTCCGGTCTGTGCGCGCTCGCCTTCACCATTCACATGACGCTCCTGGGCGCCGCGGGGCTCGGCCGG
>JAEYRQ010000354.1 GCA_023435545.1 Pseudomonadota bacterium
AACCTGAGCTCTCCCCATTTATTGTGCCAGAACTTTGTATTTCCACCGTCAGGCGTCTGCTGCCGGAGCACCTGGCCGACAGTATTATGATCATATTCCGATGCAAACTGGTACTGAGGATTGGCAGACCTGTCTGTCATGGGTGGAGAAGGCGACACGACTCCCTTAGGTGAAACCGTCCGGATCAGGTTGCCTGCACGATCATAGTAGAAAAGCCGCTGATAAACTCAGCACTGTGTGCTACGATTGAAACCGGGACAACAAAAAAATCACTTTAGTTCCTAACCCATCCAACGGTGCTTTTTAATATATTCTTTCTATATATGGCTTCTTGGGCTCTTCTGGGAACTTGATTTCCAAATATATCCGAAACGCAATAAAGAAAACAACAAACCCAATCACGACACCTGCTAGATTTGCCATCATTCTCTTTTTGTTTTGCATCCCGATTGAGATCAGGATTCCCGATTGGACAAGCATCGTCAATATTGAGAGAGCAAGCATTACCATGTCCCCTCCTGACACTCCTTTCAACCGGATCGCGTAAACAGTAGAGTAAGCCAACACTAAAGCCATGTTTACTAAAAACCCCTTGAGATATGCATACATAAATTTTTCTTTAAGTTTTGCAATCTTTGCTGCTACTTATATGTTGCTCCATAAACGGCACCAGACTTTTTTGTTCCGCCTGAGCTCTGTTTCTGCCCTGATTTGAAAATTGTCTTTACCCTATCAACTATCTGTTGCTGAACAAATGGATTTTTATGAAGGCTATGTCCACCCCAATCACTCAACCATATATTCAGACTAGATATTGTATTGAAGCGCGTATTGGATTCAGCTAATCGGAAATCAGGATAGAGCCTTATCATTTCCGAGTTCCGTTATCTGCTATATTTACCAGCATCGTCAGTATTGAGAGAGCAAACATTACCATGTCCCCTCCTGACACTTTCAACCTGATCGCGTAAATAGTAGAATAAATCAGGACTAGGTCCAGATTCAGAAAAAACCCACCGAGATATGCATACAGTGATCTGCAAGAACACAAGCAATAACGCCTTAGGTTTTCAGCTTTGCTGTTGTGTTCATATACACAACGGGGTTACGGAATAGGTTTGTCTAAATAAATGATGGCTCTTTGCGGATTCTCAATCCAATACTCCACTTCGAATTTATCCCCTTTCTTAATTTTTCCGGGAGAATTTCTAATGAACATGGGTGGTAAGTGTTGGGATTTTCGGTAGCAACTACCATCTATCCAAAAAGTAAACTCAATGGAATGGGTACTGTATTTTCCGGGCTTCTTCGAAAAAAATTTTGATTGATAAGGTGCTCTGCTGATAATACCTGTAGTTGACTTTGTAATTTCTTTATTTAAGAAAACCGGATTCCAACTAAAAGCAAAAAATTCATCGGGATTATTAGGATTGTAGGCAATTGGAAATATTTCGTCTATGACCGGTGTTGACAACCTCAGTGAAGCTGCATATTTATCTCTTATGATTGTAGGATTTCCAACACTATCTTTGACCCAATAACTGACATAGACATGAGGTCCATTCTTTGCCATTATTTTAGAAATCTGACAGTAAGATTCAACCCATGAATCATCCATTTTCTGCGACTTCTTCAAAAATAGATTTACAAACCAAATAGATAACGACAACAAGACAGCCGTAATACCAATAACGAACATTGCCCTCCACAGTTTCGTCAAGAATGTCATAATTTCCTCTATTTTTCGCCTTGAAAAAGTGGTTGATTAGGGTCGTCCTCACCTACTAGCCTGCCATTTTCATATACACCTCGCATTGGGCCAGGTATTACAATACCTATTTTGTTGCGCTTTATCCACGTATTACCAATCACATTGGCCCGTTTCATAAAAATCATTGGTAGTGCTCAAGTCTCCATCCCTGTCGGTTGTGATCTTCTGTAGTTTCAATCTGCCATGATTATGGAAGGCAAAAGAATAACCACCGATGTTATTCCAGCCCCCGGTCGAGGACCAATTGTACTTCGAAAGATACCGCGCATCCACAGGTGCAGGAGGCCAGGTGGGAAATCCATTATTCAGATGCTGGTCGATCGCCCCGCCAAACTGGTATATTTCCCCCGTATAATGCAGCGGACCCAGAAACAGGTAGTCGTAGAAAGTATAGCCCTCATAGGAAGCCTGTCTATCCGACTGACTGAACCTGAGCTCTCCCCATTTATTGTGCCAGAACTTTGTATTTCCACCGTCAGGCGTCTGCTGCCGGAGCACCTGGCCGACAGTATTATGATCATATTCCGATGCAAACTGGTATTGAGGATTGGCAGACCTGTCTGTCATGGGCGGAGAAGGCGACACGACTCCCTTAGGTGAAACCGTTCGGATCAGGTTCCCTGCACGATCATAGTAGAAAAGCGTCCACTGGTAATGGCTGATCGTATAGGAATGCTGCATCTGATCATCAACATTCAGCGGATTCAGGCACTGCGTCTCATATTGCAGCTTCAGTGCTGTTTTACGCTTATCAAACACCAACTGCACCTGATGATTCCATGCATTCAAAGTAAAATTTCATAATCTGGCTCTTCAATGCCGACGCTATTCCATTATTCACATGAGGGCGAACTAGCATCCTATTAATACTGTTTCTTTAAAAAAATTGAATTATCTAATATTAAGGTGTCATCGCGGACTTTAAGAGCCTCATCTGCGAAATACGTATATCGAATGAAATGTTCTCTGCTTGGCTCAACCGTTTCATCGTAAATTATTTCCAGGTAATTCGAAAAACGGCTTCTAAAAACATATTTAGGGCAATCCAAATACGGTAATCGAAAAATGATGTTCTCCAAATCCATTCGGGGTAATACCAATGTACCTTCCTCCGGGTCAACATAAGAATTTGCGCCGTTATTATTCACTTCAATCGCAATTGCATCCCACGTCCTATCGGATTCAACTTTTGTGTCGTCTGAACGAAGCAAAATGGTACGAATATGGATATGCATGTCCGTCGCGCTTAATTCTTCCTTAAACAACTCGAGGTAATATAACTCGTTACATATTGAAGGTTGACTATCGCTAGCAAGCACAATTTCATGATTAAATATGTGCCAATTTCCAACTACTCTTATAGTGTCTTTCGCATAGGTTTTAGGGCCTGGAGGCAAAACAAATAAAAAGCGATTGCTTGAGTCTAACTTCAAAACACTTAAATATTCTTCGTCAATGTAACATCCATAAAATTTGGATTCTTGGCAATAAGTAAGCTTATGAAGCCACGTCTGAATTAGCAAACAAATGAATAAAACCTTCATGATCATAGTTTAATAATGGCCATAGGGTCGATTCCAAATAATGTTAATCCTTCGCTGCTTTATTTGTTTTTGCAAAGGTTTGAAGTTGTATTTAAATACCATCTTTAAAGTCTGAGATTTACCCTTTCTGAAATTCTCGTGAAATGTGGGATCGGGTCGCCAATCAGATGCGGAGAGATCCTTATACAAATCTAATTGATTGCGTATGCGTTCAGCTGTATATTTATGTTGAGGTGCAAATGAAATTAAATTGTGAACCATAGCGTTCACAAGTACTCCTTTTCTTTCGTCAACCTGATCATGAAACATTGGAACGGAACCAAGTCGACGATTTAATTGAAAACCAATTTCACCGTCCATAAATTGGCGACCGTGTTCAATTTCATGTGCCAAATTTGCCAGAGCAGAAAAATAATTCTCACCGTCGGCATTTGTGTACTCATTAAAGTTAAGTAGCACCCTATTATTTTCGAAATCAAATTCCGTCTCTCCGTGCTTACCTATCCCTCTATATACTACCCTATTCCTAACAATATGAAACTCGATTTCGGATTGATCCATTGCTTCCAGTGCTGTCAGGAATTTTTTCGCTTCCTGTTGATACCTACCCGACTTCGAAGCCGCAGAAAGAATTCCATGAAGACGTTTTACATACTCAACATTTCCGGTAAAATAGTTACCATCAATTTCAATATTATATACGGGGTTGTTTCCCACAAACGAATATGTTGATAATCCTGGTTGGATATCGAAAAGAGGATCCTCGCTCCACCACCTTCCGTACACCGGATCATACTCTCTCCACAAAAAGCTATAATGCAACCCCGGCCCTTTAATCTCGTCCGGTTGTTCCTGGCCATTGAAGGAGAAGCGCTGGTCCAGTTGGTTCAGGTTGCGTTTCGGATGAGGGGCTCCGAAGGCATACAGGTTGGTGTAGCTCTTGATGTCCGGATTGCCAGGTGTACTGTGGTTCTCTCCAACTACAGCGCGTACGTTCCCAAGATGATCCTTCAGCATGAATTCAAAGTCAGGAATTTCCATCCCCGCCTGGTCAAGATTCGGACCCCGGAGAACGGCCACCATGTACGTACCATAAACATAACGTTCTTTTATACGAAAGTCAAGTGGATTGATGTAATCATCCTCATACACCGCCAGCACATTGCCTGAAGCGTCCCTCACATAGTGGATCGCCTTGTCCACCGGCGGCTTGCCTCCCTGGAAGCCCCCCTGTATCCGTTTGCGCACCAGGTTGCCCATGCCATCGTAGAGATAATCCGTATTGTAATCCGATGTGGTAGCATGGAGCTTGTTATCATGCCGCCACTCCATCGTCATGCCCAGGTAAGTATCCTCTGTTACGTTGCCAGCCAGATCATAGCCGAAGCGGGTACCGTCCATGCCAAAATTGCTATTCCCGCTGTTATCGACCACCTGCTCCAGTTGGTTGTTATTATTGAAGTAGTGATACCGGAATTCATCTATCACCTGAACACCATTGTCATCTCCCCAGCGGGTCGTAGTCTGGATGTTCCCCTTCCGGTCATAGGTAAACTCCTCGTCGTAGGTGCCATAGTGTGACCAGGTGGCCCCATCCAGCAAATGGTAGTGCGTCCCCTTCACATATGTCCATTCACTAAACTAAAGAGGGCCGTCTGACTTTTTAACCCCCCCCTACTATATTATTTCATTTGTCATTAGCGCATCAGAAAAGTATTCTAATTTAACTTCCGACAACTCATTTTTAATAATTAAAGCTATTTCTATACCTTCCTGATCAAGTTCCTTAATAATTCCTTCATCAGTAAAGCCATTATAATGTTCACTCTCATATTTTGACAACCACTCTTTTAATTTCTGTTTAATTGCCAAACTTAAATTTAAGTCCTCGGGATCGATATAACCTCCTTGATACTTATCTCTAATACCCGTACCACTTAGTGCAGCATCTATAACTAAATATCTCATTGTTTCCTATTTAGTAGGTCTAAAAAATCTATGGTCAATTTATACCATCCTTAGTAAGGCCAATTTCAAAAACTCCTTTTTTCCCATTCATCGTTCCAGATTGCTGTAATATCTTATACCCATTTTTTTTAAGAATGGGTTGAGTAGATAATATAATATCATCAAAAGAATACGGAAAATTATGACTTACCGGATCTTGCACTCCTCTCATCCTCACTCTGTCCGCATATTTATAGCTGTGCTTGTAAACATTCGTTCCCTTAGCGGCAGTAGCGATCGCAAAGCTTTGTGGAGTAAGACCAATAAATGCCGGCGAAGCTAGATTGAAGGCTGCATTTATCCGACCTTTCGAATCCATTGGCTCATCAGAAACAACTCCAGTAGCTCTATCCGCATCCAAATTCCCTCCACCCGTACTCATTTTGTAAACATTCGAAAGAGTTTGGTGCCTACGTTCTGTTCGAAGCCATTCCCTCTTTAGTCTTTCCATTCTACCATCGCGATAGGAAATACCCGTTTCTTCTTCTACCTCGTATCCCCACTCTCCAGTTCTTTCGTTCTTCTCAATACCTCTTCCGCCATCTCGAACATTCCTCCACCATGCTCCAAATCTTGAATAATTTCCTTCAGGATCAATGTACAAAATGGGATTGTCCAGAAAAACAGCATAATTACTAACACTCAACTGATCTACCGGATCCAGATTCCATCTTCTTCCATAAACAGGATCATACTCCCAGTATTTTGCTGTGTAATGCAACCCCGGCCCTTTAATCTCGTCCG
>JAEYRQ010000362.1 GCA_023435545.1 Pseudomonadota bacterium
GGCTCATCCCGGCGCGGTCCGCCATTCGGCGCGCCTCCGCAACGGCGTCGAGATCGGAAATCGGCTTGGTGGAACCGCGGAGTGCCATCGTCTACTACCGGTGTTGCGGCGTGCGCTGCGCACGGGCGGGCTTTCGCGACCCATGCCGCTCGCGCGGCGCGGATCAGGGCCATGCCGGAGTTTTTCGCAACACGGTAAACAAGGCGTTAAGGGAGGGTTGGCGGCATCGGTCCGGTGCGCCGGTCTGCCTTCGCTACCGGCGAAATCGCCGGACCCGTCGCGGCGGGCTGGTAGGAGCTTGACGTTTACGTAAACGTTACGTAGTCTGGTCCAGTCAGCATCGGATGCCACATGCCTCGGACCGTTCACCAGAACCTCGACGAGAACACCGCCCGTCCCGCAGGCGACGCCGGTGCGGAGTCCCCCGCTATGCGGCAGGTCTCCTTCACCATCGGCGATCTCGCGCGCGAGTTCGGTGTAACGCTGCGCACCCTGCGATTCTATGAAGACAAAGGGCTGATCAGCCCGCGCCGCCAGGGCCAGGCGCGGATTTATTCGCGCCGCGACCGTGCACGCCTGAAGCTGATCCTGCATGGCAAGCGGGTTGGATTCTCGCTCGCCGAGATCAGCCGGATGCTCGACCTCTACGACCTCAAGGACGGGCAGGTCACCCAGCTGCGCGTGGCGCGCGACAAGTTCGACGAGCAGATCGGCTTTCTCGAGGCGCAGCGCGCCGAGCTGGATACCGCGATAGCCGAACTCAGGCGTGCCCGTGAAGTCGTCTCTGGTATGTTGAAGGAACGCGAGAGTCGCGGCCGCTGACGGGCAATCAACCCGGGGCACGCGTACCGTAGAAGGGAGACCCCCATGCCGAGCTACCAGGCGCCAGTCGAGGACGTTCTCTTCCTGCTGAACGACGTGATCGGCCTCGAGCGCTACGGCAACGTGCCCGGCTTCGCCGAGGCGACGCCGGATCTCGTCCGGGCGATCCTCGATGAGGGCGCCCGACTGTGCCAGGAGGTGCTGCAGCCGCTCAACCGCACAGGCGACATCGAGGGCTGCACATGGCACGACGACGGCAGCGTCACCACGCCCGACGGTTTCAAGGGAGCGTTCCGCCAGTTCGCGGAGGGCGGCTGGATCGGGCTCTCCGCCGATCCGGAATATGGCGGACAGGGTCTGCCGCATACGCTCTCGGCGGTGATGAACGAGTTCGTCTCCTCCGCCAACATGGCCTTCGGCATGTATCCCGGCCTCACCCAGGGTGCGATCGCCGCGCTGACCCTGCACGGCACCGATGAGCAGAAGGCGCTCTATCTGCCGAAGCTGATCGCCGGCGAGTGGCTTGGCACAATGAACCTCACCGAGCCGCACTGCGGCACGGATCTCGGCCTGATCAAGACCAAGGCCGTGCCCAACGGCGACGGTTCCTACGCCATCACCGGCACCAAGATCTTCATCTCCGCAGGCGAGCACGACCTTTCGGACAACATCGTCCACCTGGTGCTCGCCCGCGCCGAAGGCTCGCCCGAGGGCATCAAGGGGATCTCGCTGTTCGTCGTTCCCAAGGTGTTGCCGAACGAGGACGGGTCACTCGGTGAACGCAATGGCGTCGCTTGCGGCTCGATCGAGCACAAGATGGGCATCCACGGCAACGCTACCTGCGTCATGAACTACGACGGCGCCACGGGCTGGCTGGTAGGCGAGGTCGACAAGGGCATGCGCGCCATGTTCACGATGATGAACGAGGCCCGGCTCGGCGTCGGAATCCAGGGCCTCGCCCAGGCGGAGGTCGCCTACCAGAACGCCGTGACCTATGCGAAGGATCGGCTGCAGGGCCGCGCGCTGACCGGCCCGAAGGACCCGTCAAAGCCCGCCGACCCGATAATCGTCCATCCGGATGTCCGCCGGATGCTGATGAACATGAAGGCCTTCAACGAGGCCGCCCGCGCGCTCGTGCTGTGGACCGCGATCCGCGGCGATGTCTCGCATCGCGGTGGCGAGGAGAAGGATCGGCAGGCCGCCGACGACCTGATGGGCCTGCTCACTCCGGTCATCAAGGGCGTGCTCACCGACGTCGGCTTCCGCAATGCCGTCGAGGCCCAGCAGGTCTATGGCGGCCACGGCTACATCGCCGAATGGGGCATGGAGCAGTTCGTGCGCGACGCCCGCATCGCCATGATCTACGAGGGCGCCAACGGCATCCAGGCGCTCGACCTTGTCGGCCGCAAGCTGCCTGCCCATGGCGGCCGGGCGGTGATGGCCTGGTTCAAGGAGGTCGGCGACTTCGTCAAGGCGCACAAGGACGAGGAGGCGATGGCGCCCTATGTCGGCCCGCTGAAATCGGGTCTGGACACGCTGCAGAAGGCCACCATGTGGTTCATGCAGAACGCCATGGCCAAGCCCGACAATGCCGGCGCCGGCTCGACCGACTACATGCATCTCTTCGGCCTGGTGGCGCTCGGCTACATGTGGGCGCAGATCGCGAAGGCCGCGCAGGCAAAGCTCGCCGACGGCGCCGGTAAC
>JAEYRQ010000468.1 GCA_023435545.1 Pseudomonadota bacterium
ACCATGGTCATTCCGGCGGTCTCGGCCGCTGCCGCCACCTTGCGGGCGGTGGCGACGTCGATCGTCGAGGAATCGATCAGGAGCGTGCCCTTCGCGGCCGAGGCGAGGGTGCCGCCCTCGCCGGCGTAGACCGCCTCGACGTGCCGGCCGGCCGGCAGCATGGTCACCACGACCTCGGCCCCGGACACCGCCTCGGCGGCCGAGCCGCAGGCCGTGCCGCCAGCGTCCTGAAGCTTCGCCTTCGCCGCCTCCGACAGGTCGAAACCCCTGACCGCGTGCCCCGCCTTCGCCAGGTTTGCCGCCATCGGCCCGCCCATGTTGCCGAGCCCGATGAAACCTACCGTCGCCATATGTATCCTCCCGTCTTGTCTATTCCGGACGCCGCCGACATCGCAGCGTCTTCAAACCGCCGTCATCCCGGCCGGAGCGCAGCACAGAGCCGGGATCGGGACGCTACCGACCGCCCTGCCCTCCCGATCCCGGATCGCCGCTGACGCGGCGTCCGGGATGACGCGGGAGTATTGGGGGGGCGACCGTCCCCCTCACCGCCCGAAGATCTCGCGTGCCACGATCGGCCGCATGATCTCGTTGGTGCCCTCGAGGATCTGGTGGACGCGCAAGTCGCGGACGATCTTCTCGATGCCGTACTCGCTCAGGTATCCGTAGCCGCCGTGCAGCTGCAGCGCCTGGTTGGCGACCTCGAAACCGGTGTCGGTGACGAAGCGCTTGGCCATGGCGCAGAGCTTCGTCGAGTCCGGCGCCCTGGCGTCGAGCGCCGAAGCCGCGCGCCACAGGAAGGTGCGCGCCGCCTCCAGCTCGATCGCCATGTCGGCGACACGGAACTGCAGCGCCTGGAATTCCGCCAGCCGCTTGCCGAATGCGCGCCGGTCGCCCATGTAGGCCACCGCCTTGTCGAGCGCCGCCTGCGCCCCGCCGAGCGAGCAGGCGGCGATGTTGAGGCGGCCGCCATCGAGCCCGGCCATGGCGATCCTGAACCCGTCGCCCTCCGCACCGAGACGGTTTTCGACCGGCACCCGCGCGCCCTCGAAGATCACCGCCCGCGTCGGCTGGGCGTTCCAGCCCATCTTGCGCTCGTTGGCGCCGAGCTTGACGCCCGGCGCGTCGCCGGGAACCACCAGCGTCGAGATGCCCTTCGGGCCGTCCTCGCCGGTGCGCACCATCACCACGTAGACGTCGCCGGACCCTGCGCCGGAGATGAACTGCTTTTGGCCGTCGAGCACGTAATGGTCACCGTCGCGCACCGCCCGCGTCCTCAGCGCGGCGGCGTCCGAGCCCGAGCCGGGCTCGGTCAGGCAGTAGCTGGCGAGCGTCTGCATGGAGCACAGATCAGGCAGGAACCTGCCCCGCTGCTCGTTCGAGCCGAAGCGGTCGATCATCCAGGCGCACATGTTGTGGATGGAGATGTAGGCGGAGATCGACGGGCAGCCGGTCGCCAGCCCCTCGAAGATCAGCGCCGCGTCGAGGCGGGTGAGCCCCGATCCGCCGACATCGTCGCGCACATAGACCCCGCCCATCCCGAGCGCGGCAGCGGCGCGCAGCGTGTCGACCGGGAAGTGCTTCGCCTCGTCCCACTCGACCGCGTGCGGCGCGAGTTCGGCCGTGGCGAAGTCCCGCGCCATATCGCGGATCGCGGCCTGCTCCTCCGACAGCGTGAAGTCCATGCCGTTCCTCCTGGGGCCGCTCCGGGCGGCTCTTCATCGCCGGGGCAGGGGTGGCCGGCCCTCCCCCCGCCTGCGTCATCCTGGCCGAGCGAAGCGAGAGCCGGGATCGGGCCGCTTCGGGCGGTTGGCCTAGAGTCGCCACCGCCCTGCTCTCCCGATCCCGGATAGCCGCTATGCGGCTTCCGGGATGACGGAGGCGTGGCGGCGACCACCCCCCTCACCGCATCGTCGGGATGACGAACTCCGCGCCGTCCTTGATGCCCGAGGGCCAGCGCGAGGTGACGGTCTTGGTCTTGGTGTAGAAGCGGATCGAGTCCGGACCGTGCTGGTTGAGGTCGCCGAAGCCCGAACGCTTCCAGCCGCCGAAGGTGTGGTAGGCGAGCGGCACCGGGATCGGCACATTGATGCCGACCATGCCGACCTGCACCTTCGAGGCGAAATCGCGGGCGGCATCGCCGTCGCGGGTGAAGATCGCGACCCCGTTGCCATATTCGTGCTTGGTCGGCAGCGACAGCGCCTCGTCGTAGTCCTTCGCGCGGACGACCGACAGGACGGGCCCGAAGATCTCCTCCTTGTAGATCGACATCTCCGGTGTCACCCGGTCGAACAGGCAGCCGCCCATGAAGAAGCCGTTCTCATAGCCCTGCATGGAGTAGCCGCGCCCGTCGACTGCGAGTTCGGCGCCTTCCTTGACGCCCTGGTCGACATAGCTGCGCACCCGCTGCAGCGCCGCCTTGGTCACCAGCGGGCCGTAGTCGGCGTCCGGATCGCTCGACAGGCCGATCTTCAGCTTCTCCACCCGCGGGATCAGCTTGCCCATCAGCGCGTTGGCAGTCGCCTCGCCGACCGGCACCGCCACCGAGATCGCCATGCAGCGCTCGCCGGCCGAGCCGTAGCCCGCCCCGATCAGCGCATCGACCGCCTGGTCCATGTCGGCGTCGGGCATCACGATCATGTGGTTCTTTGCGCCGCCGAAGCACTGCACGCGCTTTCCGTGGGCGCAGCCGGTCGAATAGACGTATTCGGCGATCTGCGAGGAGCCGACGAAGCCGATCGCCATGACGCGCGGATCGGTGAGGATGGTGTCGACGGCCTCCTTGTCGCCGTTGACGACGTTGAGCACGCCGTCCGGCAGACCCGCCTCCTTGAACAGTTCGGCGATGCGGATCGGCACGGAGGGGTCGCGCTCGGACGGCTTCAGGATGAAGGAATTGCCGCAGGCGATCGCGGGAGCGCACTTCCACAGCGGGATCATCGCCGGGAAGTTGAACGGCGTGATGCCGGCCACCACGCCCAGCGGCTGGCGCATCGAATACATGTCGATGCCCGGCCCGGCGCCCTCGGTGTACTCGCCCTTGAGCAGATGCGGGATGCCGCAGGAGAACTCGACCACCTCGAGCCCGCGCTGGATGTCGCCCTTGGCGTCGGGCACGGTCTTGCCGTGCTCGGAGGAGAGGAGCTTGGCCAGGCTCTCCATCTCGGCCTGCGCCAGCTGCAGGAAGCGCATCAGCACGCGCGCCCGCTTCTGCGGGTTCTCCGCCGCCCAGGCCACCTGCGCCGCCGCGGCGTTGGCGATCGCGGCCTCGACCTCGCCCTTTGTTGCCAGCGCGACCTTCGCCTGCACCTCTCCGGTGTTGGGATCGAAGACGTCGGCGGTCCTGCCCGACGATCCGGGGACCACGCGCCCGCCGATGAAATGACCGATTGATCTCATGCTGAAGTCCTCCCGGAGGATTGTTGGCGCGCACCATATACGATTGTTTCCGCACGGCCAGACGCTTGTGCGCCAACCTGATGTGCGGAAAAATGCATACCGATGCCGCTCGACTGGAACGACCTGCGCTACTTCCTCGCCGTCGCCCGCACCGGGCGGCTGACCTCGGCCTCGCGCAGCCTCGGCACGGACCATGCTACCGTCAGCCGCCGTGTCAAGGCCATCGAGCAGGCGCTCGCCGCCCGCCTATTCGAGCGCTCGCCCCGCGGCTACGCGCTGACCGGGGCGGGCGAGCGGCTCCTGGTCCATGCCGAGCGCATGGAAAGCGCCGCCGCGCAGGCGCAGAACGAGATCGCCGGCGAGAACATGGCGCTTAGCGGCGCGGTCAGGATCGGCGCCCCGGACGGCTTCGGCACCTGGTTCCTGGCGGCGCGGATCGGAGCTCTGTGCCGGCGGTATCCGGACCTCGACCTGCAGATCGTGGCCATGCCACGGGTCTTCAGCCTGTCGAAGCGCGAGGCCGATATCGCCATCAGCCTCGAGCGACCGACCGAAGGGCGGCTGGTCACCCGCAAGCTCACCGACTACCGGCTGGGCCTCTATGCCGCGCCCGCCTATCTGGAGGGCGCCGGACCGGTGGACGGCCTCGACGACCTCGCCCGGCACACCGTGATCGGCTACATCGCCGAGCTGATCTTCACCCCGGCGCTGGACTACCTGCCGCAGGTGCTGCCGCAGCTCAGGCCCCAGCTCACCAGCTCGAACCTCGTCGCCCAGTTCAACGCCTGCCGTGCCGGCACCGGCCTGTGCATCCTGCCCGAGTTCATGGCTGCCGGGGACAACGGCCTCGTGCGCGTCCTGCCGGACGACATCGCGCTCACCCGCACGTTCTGGCTGATCCTCCACGCCGACCTCCGCGACACCGCCCGCGTCCGCGCGGTGGCGGATTTCATTGTCGAGGAGGTGGAGGCGAACCGGGCACTGTTCCTGCCGGCGGGCTGAGGCGGATTGACTGCCCCTACTCGAACCGCGCCTCCACGACCCCAAATGGTGTGAACTCGGCGCGCACCCGATCCCCCTTCGCGATCGTGTACTGCTTGGTGAACGAGCCGGACATGATCTGTGATCCGGCCTCGATGTGGCGTCCGAATTCCGCGAGCTTGCCCGCGAGCCACTGCACCGACAAGAGCGCCCCCGCCTCCATCACGGCGGCGCCGGAAGCGCGCTCGGCAAGACTGCCGTTTACGTAAACAGCAACCTCGGACCGCGCGAGATCGCCGTTTGCCGCGTCGAGCGGGACCGGCGGGCCGACCACGAATGCCTTCTGCTGGGCGTTGTCGGCCATCGCCATCGGCAGGTCGGCGGCGAACGCGCCGCGCTTCTCGATGATCTCCAGCGCCGGCGCAGCATGGGTGACGGAGGCGCGCACCTCATCCAGGCTCACATCCGGCCCGCGCAGCGCCGTGCCGACCGTCAGGCACAGTTCGTTCTCGAATCCCGGCGCGATCAGGTCGTCGAAGACGAAGACATGCCCGCTCGGTATTCGGCCGCCCTGGAACAGACAGCCGAAGCAGGGCTCGAACACCCCCTGCTGGGCGCGCATCGCCGCCGCGGTCAGACCCACCTTCCAGCCGGCCTGCCGCTCACCGGCCGCGACCCGCCGGTCGAGCATCGAGAGCTGCACGGCATAGGCCTCGTCCATCGACAGGCGGCCCTGCCAGGCTTGCGGACAATGTCGCCCCGCCTCATGCTCCGCCCAGAAGTCCCGTGCCGCCGCCTCGATGTCCATTCCCGCTCCCTCCTCCGGTGTTTCGGCAGCGAGCCTAGCGCATCCGCGCTCAAACACCGAGGAAGGCAGCGCGGACCCGCGGATCCTCGCGCAGTTCTGCGGTCGGCCCGGTCGCGGTAACCTTGCCCAGTTCGAGGATGACGGCCCGCGTGGCGACCGTCATTGCCCAGTTGGCATTCTGCTCGGCGAGGATCACGGACAGTCCTTCGGCTTGCTGGACCTCGGCGATGATTTCGCCGATCTGCTCGACGATGATCGGCGCGAGCCCGAGCGACGGCTCGTCGAGCAGGAACAGTTTCGGCCTCGGCATCAGCGCGCGACCGATCGCCAGCATCTGCTGCTCGCCGCCGCTGAGCAGGCCTGCCCGCTGGCCGGATCGTTCGGAGAGCCGGGGGAAGTAGCCGTAGATCTGCTGCAGCCGCTGCTCGAACTCCTCCCTGGAGCGCGTGTAGGCGCCGATCTTCAGGTTTTCGACCACCGAAAGCTGTGGGAACACCCGGCGCCCCTCCGGCGACAGACCGACGCCGAGCTTGACGATCTCGGAGGTCTTCATGCCGGCGAGCGGCCTATCGCGCAGCAGTATCTCGCCCTCGGGATATGTCACCATTCCGAGGATCGCCCTCAGCGTCGAGCTCTTGCCGGCGCCGTTGCTGCCGATCAGCGCGAGCGTTTCGGCCTCCTCGACACAAAAGCCGACGCCGTCGGTACCGAGGATGCGCCCGTAGCGCACCCTGAGATCAGTGATCGTGAGCAGCGGCATGGCTCTTCCCGAGATAGGCTTCGACCACCAGCGGATTGGACAGCACCTCGCGCGGCAGGCCGACCGCCAGTTGCCTGCCCTGGTGCATCACCAGCACCCGGTCGCACAGGCCGGAGATGAAGCGCATGTTGTGGTCGATGACCATGACCGTGATGCCCCGGTCGCGCACCTTCTTGATGGTGTCGCGGACGTGGTCCGCCTCCTCGGCGCTGAGGCCGGCGACCGGCTCGTCCATCATCACCATGCGTGGCTTGGCGGCGAGCGCGATCGCCATGCCCAGCGTCTTCTGGAAGCCGTAGGGCAGGTTGCCCGCCTTGACATCCGTGACGCCCGCGAGTCCGAGCCAGTCCAGCACCTCCGCGACCAGCGCCTCGCTGCGCTCGCGCTTTGCCCGCGCCGCCGCCCCGCCGAACATGCCGCCGAAGAAGCCCGGATAGCGGGTGAGATAGGCGCCGCGCAGCGTATTCTCCCGCACCGTCTGCGCGGTGAAGACGGTGGTTGCCTGGAAGGTGCGCACCAGTCCCATCCGCGCCAGCCGGTGCGGCGCGAATCCGGTCACGGCCTGCCCCTCGAAAGCGACCCTGCCGGTATCGGGCTTCGCCACTCCGCTGATCAGGTTGACCGCGGTGGTCTTGCCAGCACCGTTCGGGCCGATGACGCCGAGGATCTCGCCCTCCGCGACCTCAAAGGACAGCCCGTCCACCGCAGCCACCCCGCCAAACCGGCGCGCCAATCTCTCGACCGAGAGGAGCACGCTCATTTCTCCCCTCCCGCGCGCAGCACGAGCTTCCTGATGCGGGCGACGAGTTCGACGATGCCACCCGGCAGGAACGCCATGACGATAATCAGGCAGACGCCGAAGATCACCCGCTGCAGCTCGACATAGCCACGCAGGAACTCCGGCAGGATGACGAAGAACAGCGTGCCGACGATCGGCCCGACCATCTGGTACATGCCGCCGACGATGTTCATCACCAGGAGGTTCAGCGACTGGATGATCGAGAACGACGTCGGGTCGATGTAGCGGATGAAGAAGGCCGACAGCGCGCCCGCCACCCCGGCAATGCCGCAGGCGATGACGAAGATCGTCACCTTCAGCCTGAGCACCGGGATGCCGGCGCATTCGGCGAGCCGGCTCTCCTCGCGGATTGCATCGACTGCACGGCCGATCTCCGACTGCAGGAGCCTCGCGCAGAACGCCATGCAGACCGCCGTGAAGGCGAACACGAAGTAGTAGTAGGAGACCGGCGTCGACAGCCAGGCATAGGGCAGCGGAATGCCGAAGATGCCGTTGGCGCCGCCCGTCACCGACTGCCAGCTGACGAACACCAGCCGCACGATCTCGCCGAGCAGGAACGTCACCAGCACGAAATATTTGCCCGACAGCCTGAGCAGCAGCGGCCCGACGATCAGGGCGAGCGCCGCCGGCGCCAGGAATGCCGCGACCAGCGCCAGCGGAAACGGCACCTCATAGGTGACGAAGCTGATCACAGCCGCATACGCCCCAAGCCCCATGAATGCAGCATGCGCAAGCGATACGTGGCCGGTGCGGATGATCAGGTGCAGGCTCACCGCGAGCATCCCGGAGATCATCAGCGTTGTGGCGACCGATAGCGTGAACTGGTCGCCGACCACGAACGGCAACAGGCCGAACACCGCCGCCAGCAACACGGCGATCGCGGCCTTCACCGTGAACGCGCGGGAGGCTCCTGCCCCCGCCACGACCGCGCCGTCCGTTTCCGACTTGAGGGTGGCGGCCGTCATGTCTCGGGCGTCCCCAACAGGCCCCACGGGCGGAAGACCAGCAGCAGGATGACGGCGCCGAAAGTGATGAACACCGACGTCGTGCCGCCGTAGAAGGTACCGAGGAAGCTCTCGCTCAGGCCGAGGATCAGCCCGCCGAGCGCGACGCCTGGAATGCTGCCCATGCCGCCGAGGATGACGGCGATGAACGCCATCATCAGCGTCCGCTCGCCCATGAACGGCGACAGCACGTAGGTCTGCGCGAACAGGCCGCCGGCGAGCGCGGCCATGAAGATCGCGATGAAGAACGACAGGATGTAGATTTTCGTCGTGTCGACGCCTTGCGCCTCGGCGATCTCGACGTCCTGTGCAGCAGCCCGCATGGCGAGCCCGTAGCGGGTGAAGTGGGTGAACAGGTAGAAGGCCGCCAGCGTGATCGCCGCCACCGCGATAATCACCAGCTTGTTGCCGGAGATGAACAGCGGCCCGAGCTTGTAGACGGCCGAGACCGGCGCCGGCACCAGCCGCTCGTGCGGGTCCCAGATGATCACGGCCGTGAACATGATCGCCATGTCGAGCCCGAGCAGGCCGATCATGCTCTGGAACATCTTCTGGTAGAACCACTGGTAGACCGCCCGCTCGAACACCAGCGCGCCGACTGCGACCGTCAAGGCGGCCAGCGGCGCGGCGATCAGGTACGGCACCTGGAACTGCCCGTAGATATAGTAGAGCGCGTATCCACCCAGCATGGCGAAGGCGCCGTGGGCGAAGTTGACAACGCGCATGATGCCGAACAACAGCGTGAAGCCGAGCGAGACCAGGATGTAGATCGCGCTGAGGCTTATGCCGTTGACCAGGACCTGCCCGAGCACCGCAGCAGAGAACATTGCGTGCACCCCTTTCGGCGGATCAATGCCGGGGCGCCGCGCAATGGCGCCCCGGACGGTGGCTCGCGATCAGTTCAGATCCGGAACGATCTTGGCCGCGACCTCGCCTTTCCCGTCGACCTCCCGCATCATGTAGAAGGGGATCACGATCTGGTGGCCGACGCCGTAGACCTCCTCGCCCGTCCACTTCAGCGGGCCGAGGAACGGCGTCTCCCAGCCTTCCATCGCCACGATCTCGTCGCGGATCTTGGTCGTGTCGAGTGTATCTGCACGGCGGATCGCCTCGAACAGCACGTTGGCGGCGCTGTAGTATTCCGGCGACAGGCCGTTGATCGGGCCGGAGTACTTCGATTGGTAGGTCTTCACGAATTCGGCCATCGCCGGGTCGTTCAGGTCCACCACGTCGTACTTCAGGAAGCCCTCGGCATGCGGGCCGACCGCCTCGACGATCTCCGCCACGCCGGCGCCGCCCGCCTGCAGAACGGTGCCGCCATAGCCGACCTCGCGCGCCTGCTTCAAGAGCAGCGCCGCCTCGCCCGGCGCGTTGCTGTTCAGGTCGAACAGGTCGACGCCCTCGGAGACCATGCGCAGCAGCAGCGGCGTGAATTCCTTGGCGCCACGCTCGTAGAAGTCGGTCCAGACCTCGAAGCCCTGGTTCTTATAACGCTCGACGAGCGCCGTGATCGCCTGTTGGCCGACGGCATCGTTCGGCGCGATCATACCGACCTTCTTCACGTCCGGCATCGTCTCCTTGATCCACTCGACGACCGGCGTGGAGAACTCCGTGCTGGAGAGGCCGACGCGAAAGACGTAGAGATCGTCCTTCCACTCGTTGTCGAGGATCTTCGGCGCATAGCCATCGACGAATTGGATGACCTTCGCCGGCTGGGTGACCGGAATCGAGCCGAGCGCGCCAGGCGAGCCGACCGGCCCGAACAGGAACTTGATCTTCTCGTCATGGACCAGCCGCTCGGCCGCGGTCTTGGCCTGGGCGGCGTTGTACTGGTCGTCGAAGGGAATGACCCTGAGCTGGTAGGTCTTGCCGTCGACGGTGAGCCCGCCCGCGGCATTGACCTCGTCGGCGGCGATCTGGACACCACGCAGCAGCCCCTGCCCCCAGGCAGTGCCGCCGCCCGACAGCGCGGCGATGACGCCGAGCTTCAGTTCTTCCTGGGCCGAGGCGGGAACCGCGGCAACGGAGACGCCCGCCGCCAATGCAACGAGTGTTGATCTCAAGAGTCTCATCGGCACTTCCTCCCATTTTTCAGGCCGCCCGCGCGGACGGCCACGGTCTCGATCCGCGCCCCTGCCGGGCGGGACCGGGTTCAGGACAAGGTCATGACGACCTTTCCGAAGTTCTCGTTGTTC
This sequence comes from Pseudomonadota bacterium, assembly GCA_023435545.1. Classification (GTDB taxonomy): domain Bacteria; phylum Pseudomonadota; class Alphaproteobacteria; order Rhizobiales; family Tepidamorphaceae; genus Tepidamorphus. Next base: position 9,944 of record JAEYRQ010000468.1, read on the forward strand.
TCGAGGATGCGGTGCGCCTCGCGCGCCTCGCTGAACGGCAGCACGGCGTGCATCACCGGCTCGATCGTCCCGTCCACGAGCAGTGGCAGCCAGTGGCGCCGGAACCGCTCGACGATCGCCGCCTTCTCCTCGATCGACTGCGGCCTGAGCGTGAAGCCCATCACCTTCAGGCGCTTCGACAGGATCGGCGCGGTGTTGACCGGCGAGGCAGCCGCCGCGAGCAGCCCCACCATCACGATCCGGCCCTTCCAGCGCAGGATGTCGAGGTGGCGCTGGAAGTAGGTGGAGCCGATGAAGTCCTCGACCTGGTCGATGCCATCGGAATAGAGCCGGAGCACCTCCTCGGCGAAATCCGTCTGCTTGTAGTTGATGACGTGGCTCGCCCCGAGTTTCAGCGCGCCGGCGATCTTCGCCTCGGCGCCGGCGGTGCCGATCACCGTGGCGCCGGCATGAACCGCCATCTGGATCGCGCAAGTGCCCACCGCGCTGCCGGCCGCATGGACCAACAGCCGGTCGCCGGCGGCCAGACCGCCGAGTTCGAAGACAGTCTCGTGTGCGGTGCAGAAGGTCTCGATAACCGAGGCCGCCTTCACGTCGTTCCAATGCGCCGGGGTGCGCACCGCATGCCGATGATCGACCGTCACGTACTCGGCATAGGCGCCGTCGGCGACCAGCCCGAATACGCGCTCGCCCCGAGCGAATCCGTCGACGTTCGTGCCGGTTGCAACGACCTCGCCGGCGAACTCGACGCCCAACACCGGCCCGGCCCCCTTCGGCGGCGGATAGATGCCCGCCCGCTGCATGGCGTCCACCCGGTTGACGCCGATCGCGGTGACACGCACCAGTAGGTCGTCCG
>JAEYRQ010000486.1 GCA_023435545.1 Pseudomonadota bacterium
GACCGGGCGGCACATTGCCGAATCACGAAGGGCCGGCCCTCGCGGACCGGCCCTTTCGTTTTTTCACGCCATGATCGGTGCACCGAACTGCCGGAGCGTCCCCGGCCAGTGCTGCTGCAGGTGCCAACCGCTACTTCGCCTGCCGTGCCTTGCGCGACATCGCGTCGGCGAGCGCGAGCACGACCATGAAGAATCCGAACATCCCAGCGACACCCGCGATGATCATCGTCTCGTTGCCGTTCATTGTTGCCCTCCTTCCGGCTCCTGGACCCGGAAAGGAGGCGCCACGCACGACACCGCCGCATTGATCAGGGTCAAAGTGGTATGAGGTGCGTCCGGATGCGGATCAAAGGTCGAAAAGAGCGGGGCGAAGCATGGGGGAGCAGGCGCTGGCTGTCCCTGTGGAGGCGAACCAGGCGCTGCTGACGCTGCAGCGCACCTTCGGGGACGCGCTCCTGGCCGTCTATCTTCACGGCTCGGCGGTAGCGGGCGGACTGCGCCCGCGCAGCGACGTGGACCTGCTGGCCGTCATCGACCGACGGACCACGCGCACAGAGCGCAGGCAGCTCATGGCTGAACTGATGGAGATCTCGGGAAACCCGGCCGGTGAGAGTGGCAGGCGTCCAGTCGAACTGGTCGTACTTCACCGCGCGGACCTGTCGGCATCGACCTATCCGGCCCGCAGCGAGTTCGTCTACGGCGAATGGCTGCGCGACGCGTTCGAGGCAGGCGCCGTGCCCGACCCCTCGTCCGATCCGGAGTTCACCCTGTTGCTGGCGCAGGCTCGACAGGAGGCGATCCCGCTACTCGGCCCACCACCGTCCGAACTTCTCCCGGTCGTGCCGGATCGCGACCGATGCCGGGCCATCGCCGATGCGCTGCCCACGCTGATGGATACGCTGGACGGGGATGAGCGCAACGTCCTCCTGACACTCGCGCGCATGTGGAGGACGCTGGTCACAGGAGAATTCGTTCCAAAGGACGTGGCGGCAGAATGGGCGGCAGCGCGCCTGCCCACGGGACCGGCAACCGTGGTCGACGCTGCTCGCACGGATTATCTTGCAGCGACCGGGGTCGACTGGCGCACGCGCCGGGCAGACGTAGGGCGTACCGCAAAATGCTTGCGCGAGCGAATACTGGCTTTGCTGTGAAGGCTTGCCGCCAACCCTCGTCCCACGGAAAGTCGGCCGGCATCAGGCGATGCGATGGTCGCTCTCCAGATCGAAGACGTGGACGCTGCCGGGCTTGAGCCGCATCGGCAGCACCTCGCCGGAGCGCACCCCCACCGCCCCGTCCAGGCGGGCGACCATCGGGCGGCTTCCGAACATCCCGTGCACGATCGTCTCCGATCCCTGCGGCTCGACGATATCGGCAACGATGCGCACATGCGCATCGGCGTCCGCGCAGGGTTCCAGGTGTTCCGGCCGGATGCCCAGCCGCGCCCGTTCCGGCAGGCCCTCCGGCAGGGGCACGTCCATCGCTCCGGCACCATCGATCCGGACGCCGGAACCGTTGAACTGCGCCTCCATCAGGTTCATCGGCGGCGAGCCGATGAAGGCGGCGACGAAGGCTGTGGCCGGCCGGGTGTAGATGTCGAGCGGCGCCCCCTCCTGCTCGATGTGGCCGTTGTTCATCACGATCAGCCAGTCGCCCAGCGTCATCGCCTCGACCTGGTCGTGGGTGACGAAGATGCTGGTGGCGCCGAGGTCCCGGTGCAGCCGCTTGATCTCGGTACGCATGAGGATCCGGAGCTTGGCGTCGAGGTTCGACAGCGGCTCGTCGAACAGGAACCCCTTCGGGTTGCGCACGATCGCCCGCCCCATCGCGCCGCGCTGGCGCTGGCCGCCGGACAGCTGACGCGGTCTGCGTTCGAGCAGGTGCCCGATCTGCAGGATATCGGCGGCCTTGCGGACCCGCTCGCGGATCTCGCCGCGCGGTAGTCCCCGAACTGACAGCCCGAAGCCGATGTTCTCCTCGACGCTCATGTGCGGATAGAGCGCGTAGTTCTGGAACACCATCGCGATGTCGCGGTCACCTGGCTCCAGATGCCCGACGTCGCGTCCGCCGATCGAGATGGTGCCCGCATCCGCCCGCTCGAGCCCGGCGACGAGCCTGAGCATCGTCGACTTGCCGCAGCCCGACGGCCCGACGATCACCACGAAGGCCCGGTCGGGAATCGCGGTGCTGATGCCCTTCAGGACGGCGGTGTCGCCGAAACTCTTGCGGATCTCCCGCAACCGCACCTCGGCCATCGCGACGGCTCCCTGCTGACCATGGTCCAGCCGCCTGCGTAACCGCTGTCCATGACAGGCCGATGATGGGGTTTTCCACCGTCATCGCGGCGTCATCGGATCCTCATTTGCCTGTCACCGGTTGCCCCGATGGTGCGCGGCAAAAGGGGAACCCGATGACCGACACCACCCTGACCGGCGTGCATCTCGCACGAACTGCGCGCAAATCGCGAACCGGCGGCAATCTCGGCGTGGCCGTCCTTCTGCTGGTGCCGTCGCTGGTGTTCCTGGCGCTGTTCACCTACTGGCCGGTCGTGCAGGTGGTCTGGCAGTCGCTGACGGTGGAATCTTTCGGTGGTGCCACGCGCACCGGCCTCGACAACTTCCAGCGGCTGTTCGCCGATCCCCGCTTCGCCCGCGCGGCGCAGAACAACATCGTCTACGCCATAGGCACCGTGGTTCCGAGCGTCGCGCTGGCGCTCGCGCTCGCCGTCGGGCTGAAGGAGACGACCCGGCTCAATTCCGGCCTGAGGACGATCTTCGTGTTCCCGGTGCTGATCCCGCTGGTCGCTGCGGCGGCACTGTTCAGCTTCGTCTTCCAGCCCCGCTTCGGCCTGCTCGACTTCTATCTGGGCGGCCTCGGGCTCGGCACCACCAACTGGATCGGCAATCCGGACCTGGCGCTCTGGTCGCTGATGGGGCTGACCGTCTGGAAGAACGCCGGCTACTACATGCTGTTCTTCCTCGCCGGGCTGCAGGCGATCCCCGAGGACCTGCACGAATCCGCCCGCGTCGAGGGGGCCACCGTCTTCCAGCGTTTCCGGCGCATCACCCTCCCCCTCCTGCGGCCGACGCTCGCCTTCGTCATGGTGATCGCGCTCCTGCAGGTGCTGACCAACGTCGACCACATCATCCTGCTGACCGGCGGCGGCCCGAGCGACTCCACCAACGTGCTGCTGTTCTATATCTACCAGCAGGCGCACGAGAACTACGACATCGGCATGGCGGCTGCCGCCACCGTCGTCACCGTCACCGCCCTCCTCGTCATCTCCGTCGTCTCGCTGCGCACGCTCGAGCATGGCATCCACTACGAGGGCTGAGCGATGGCCACGCCCCGCCCTGGTTCGACTCCCCTCGCCGCGACGATCCTGCTGGTCGCGACCGGCGTGATCTGGGTGACGCCGTTCGCTTGGATGCTGGTCGCCTCGCTCAGGCCGGATGCGGCCGGCGGCGCCGACATCGCCTCGCTGATCCCCTCGGCGCAGTCGGATTACCGCAACTTCGTCAATGCCTGGCAGTCCGGCAACTTCCCGCTCTGGTACCTGAACACCGTGATCCTGTGCACGGGCGTGCTGGCGGTCCAGCTCGTCACCATCACCTGCGCCGGCTATGCCTTCGCCCGGCTCGAGTTTCCCGGCCGGCAGCTGTTCTTCTACCTGTTCCTACTTCAACTGATGCTGGTTCCGCCGATCCTGATCGTGCCGAACCTGATCACGCTGTCGCGGCTCGGGCTCTACGACACGCTGGTCGGGGTCATGGCGCCCTACTTCGCCTCGGCCTTCGGCGTGTTCCTGATGCGCCAGACCTTCAAGACCATCCCGCGCGACTTCGAGGAGGCCGCCCGTGTCGACGGTGCGAGCCGAGCCCAGATCATCCGCCGGGTTCTGGTGCCGCTGGCGCGGCCGGGCTTCTTCGCCTTCGCGATCGTCTCGGTCACCGCCCACTGGAACGAGTTA
>JAEYRQ010000223.1 GCA_023435545.1 Pseudomonadota bacterium
GAGTGATGGCGCGCATGATGAAGGCGAGCTTCGAGAGATCCGGCAGCAGGCCATGGCTGAGGAACAGGTTCCAGTCCTCCGGCGCGGTCTTCTCCGGCTTGCCGGGTCGTCCGATCAGGATGCCGGCCTCTTCGAAGGCCTCGCGGATGCCGGCGAGCGCGATGGCGCGGGCCCGGTGCTCGCTGGTGCGGCCGCGCATCCGGCAGAGGAGCCGCTCGCGTGTCAAAGGTTCGAGGTCGGCGGCGAGTGGCGCATGGCCGTCACGCGGATCGACCCGGCCGCCTGGGAAGACGAAGGCGCCGGGATAGAAGACGTGCTTCTGGCTCCGCCGTCCCATCAGCACGTGCGGAACGCCCGCGCGCCGGTCGACGATGATCAGGGAGGCAGAATCGCTCGGCCGGACGTTGGGATGCTCGAAAGTCCGGGTGGCTTCGTTGATCAGCTTCTCGTTGGCGTTCACGTCTGCGGTCCGGTGGGCTGAATACCGGTTCCGTCCCAGTCCTCGCGATCCGAGGATTTCGGGTCGAAGCCGTGCATGTAGAGGGCCCATTGCAGGCCGACGAGCGCGCCCTTGACGAGCGGCAGGAAAATCAGCGCCAGCAGCAGCGTCACCAGCGACCAGAACGTCGCCTGGAACCAGATCGGCGGGGCGTAGAGCTTCTCGACCGTGAGGACGAGCGGCACCACGATGTGGCCGACCAGCACGATGGTGAAGTAGGGCGGGGCGTCATCGGCCCGGTGGTGATGCAGTTGCTCGCCGCAGGCGGGGCAGGTGTCGGCTACCTTCAGATAGGCGCGGTACATGCTCCCCGTGCCGCACGAGGGACATTTGAGCAGGGCACCGCGACGCATCGCCTGGCCGAGCGGGCGCTGCGGGCGATCGTCGGTGTGGCGCTGCCAGGTGGTCGCTGTCTGTGTCATCGGGTGTCCGGTCTGCTGCGGCGTCCGGCTCTGCGCTCGGGCCCGCCGCGGCGTGGCTTGGGTTGGGATCGTGACCCTACATAAGTACCGTCACTTAGAAGCTCAAACCGCAAGGCGCCCGCAAGCGGCACCGCTTCAACGAGTCGCACCTCCACCTGGTCGCCGAGCGTGTGGGTTTCTCCGGTCCGCTCGCCCACCACGCGCTGGCCCGCCTCGTCGTGGCGGTAGTAGTCGGCGCCGATGGTGGCCATCGGGATGAAGCCGTCAGCGCCGGTGTCATCGAGCCGGACGAAGAGGCCGGAGCGGGTGACGCCGGTGATGCGGCCGTGGAACGTCGCGCCGATCCGGTCGGCGAGGTAGTTGGCGATCAGCCGGTCGACCGTCTCTCGCTCGGCCAACATGGCCCGTCGCTCGGTCGCGGAGATGTGGGCGGCGATTTCGTCGAGCTTCTCGATGGTGCGGTCGTCGAGCCCGTCATTGCCGAGGTCCAGCGCCCGGATCAGCGCCCGGTGGACGATCAGATCGGCATAGCGGCGGATCGGCGAGGTGAAGTGCGCGTAGCGGCGCAGGTTCAGACCGAAATGGCCGAAATTGTCCGCCGAATACTCTGCCTGCGCCTGGCTTCGCAGCACCACCTCGTTGACGAGGCGCTCGTGCTCGCTGCCCTCGACCCGGCGCAGGATTCCGTTGAAGTGACGCGGCAGCAGCACGCCGGCCTTCGCCAGCTTCATGCCGACGGTCGCCAGGAAGTCCGACAGTGCCGCGAGCTTCTCCGGCGAGGGCGAGTCGTGGACACGGTAGAGCAGGGGGGTGCGCCGCTTCTCCAGCGTCTCCGCGGCCGCGACGTTGGCTAGGATCATGAACGCCTCGATCAGCCGGTGGCTGTCGAGGCGCGGCGGCACCGTCACCTTCTTCACATGCCCCGAGCCGTCGAGGACCAGCTTGCGCTCCGGGATCTCCAGTTCCAGCGGCTCGCGGGCGTCGCGCGCCTTCGCCACAGCCGCGTAGGCCGCCCACAGAGGCTTCAGCACCGTGTCGAGGATCGAAGCCGTTTCCTCGTCCGGCCGCCCGTCGATCGCATCCTGAGCGCGGATGTAGTCGATGCCGGCAGCAACGCGGATGACCGCCCGCGAGAAGCGGTGGCGCCGCATGCGGCCATTGGCGTCCACCACGATCTCGGCGACCATCGCCGCACGGTCCTCGCCGGCCCTCAGCGAGCACAGGTCGGCGGACAGCTCCTCCGGCAGCATCGGCACCACGCGGTCGGGGAAGTAGACCGAATTGCCGCGCTCGCGCGCCGAACGGTCTAGCGCATTGCCGGTGCGCACATAGTGGGCGACGTCGGCGATCGCCACGGTGATGACATGGCCGCCGGGATTGTCCGGATCGGCGTCCGGCGCCGCGTGCACCGCGTCGTCGTGATCCTTGGCATCGGCCGGGTCGATGGTGATCAGCGGCAGGCGGCGCAGGTCCTGCCGTCCCTCGAGCGTCACCGGCTGGGCGGCCTTCGCCTCGGCGATCACCTCCGAGGTGAATTCGTGCGGAATGCCGTGGGTGAGGATCGCGATCAGGCTGACCGCCTTCTCGCTCTTCAGGTCGCCGACCACCTCGCGCACAATGGCCCGCGGCGGCCCGAGCCGCACGGACTTGCGGATCTCCACCCTGACGAGGTCGCCGTCCTCTGCCTCGCCCGTATCGCCCGGCGCGATGATCAGGTCGCGGCGCTCCTTCTTGTCGACCGAGCGCACCACGCCGGCGCCGCCCGGCCTCTCCTCGAACACACCGACGATGGTCCGCGGCCGGCGGTCGAGGATGCGGATCACCTTGCCTTCATGGGTGATGCCGCCTTCGCCCCCCTCGACATCGCGGATGCGGGCGAGGATGCGGTCGCCGACGCCGGGCGCTGGCAGCCGTGCCTTGCGGCCGCGCTCCGGCGAAATCAGCACGCGCGGGGCTGAGCCGTGGTCGGCCTCGTCCCAGTCGGTGGGAACGGCGATCACGTCGCCCTCTGGCGTGCGGGCGGTGACCTCGAGTTCTTCCACCGGGGCCATGTGGCCCGGCCGCTTCAGCGCCTTGCGGCGGCGTTCGACCAGGCCTTCCTCGGCCATCTCCTTCAGGAGCGCCTTCAGGCCGATCTTGTCGGAGCCTGTAATGCCGAAGGCGCGCGCGATCTCGCGTTTGCCGGCCTTGCCGGGGTGATCGCGGATGAACTCGAGGATCGCCTCGCGGGTCGGAAGCGCGCCCTTGTATTCGCCGCGCCGGCCCTTCGCCATCAGGCCTCCCCGGCGCTTTTCGGGGCGCTCCGGCCTTTCTTTGCACCACCCGCCTTCGTGCCTGTCGCCTTCTTGGCCACGCCGGTCTTCTTGGCCGCCGCCTTTCTGCTACCCCCGCTCTTGCCGCCTCCCTTGGCGGCCTTGGCCGCGAGAAGCTCGACTGCCTGTTCGAGCGTCAGCGCTTCGGGTTCCGAACCCTTCGGCAGCGTCGCATTGGTCTTCCCGTCGGTGACGTAGGGGCCGTAGCGGCCGGCCTTGACCTCGATGGGGCCGGCAAAGTCCGCATGTTCACCAAGCGCCTTCAGCGTCGCGGCGGCGCCACGGCGTCCGGTCCTCAACTCCTTCTCGGCGATCAGCGTGACCGCGCGGTTGACGCCGATCGTGAAGACGTCCTCGAAGGACTCCAGGTTCGCGTACGTCTTCTCGTGCTGCACGAACGGTCCGAACCGGCCGAGGCCGGCAGAGATCGGCTTGCCGGTCTCCGGATGGATGCCGACCTGGCGGGGAAGCGACAGGAGTTCCAGCGCCCGCTCCAGGCCGACCGACTGCGGATCGACGCCCTTCGGGAGCGAGGAGCGCTTCGGCTTCTCGCCGTTTACACCCTCGCCGAGCTGGAGATAGGGGCCGAACCGACCGGTCCTGAGGCTCACCTCAAGCCCGCTGTCGGGATCGACGCCGACGACGCGGTTGCCGCCGGCCGCCGCCTCGCCCGCCTCGCCGTTCGGTGCGGAAAGGTCGCGGGTGTAATTGCAGTCCGGATAGTTCGAGCAGCCGATGAAGGGACCGTTCTTGCCGCGCTTGATCGCCAGCCGCCCGGTACCGCAGGTGGGGCAGCTCCTCGGGTCCGAGCCGTCCGCGCGCGGCGGGAAGACGTAAGGGGCGAGGATGTCGTTGAGCGCCTCGAAGACCTCCGAGGTCTTCAGGGTCCCGGTCTTCTCGACCTCGGCGACGAAATCGCGCCAGAAATCCCGCAGCACCTCCCGCCAGCCGATTTCACCGGCCGAGACGCGGTCGAGCTTCTCCTCCAGGTCGGCGGTGAAGTCGTACTCGACGTAGCGCTGGAAGAAGCCCTCGAGGAACGCCGTGACCAGCCGCCCCTTCGCCTCCGGCACCAGACGGCGTTTGTCGAGCTTCACGTATTCGCGGTCCTGCAGCACCTGCAGTGTAGCCGCATAGGTGGAGGGGCGGCCGATGCCGAGTTCCTCCAGCCGCTTGATCAGGGTCGCCTCGGTGAAGCGCGGCGGCGGCTCGGTGAAGTGCTGGCTCGCCCGGATCTCCTTCAGGTCGAGCGCCTCGCCCTCCTTGACCGGTGGCAGCCGGCGACTGTCCTCGCTCTCGGCGTCCTCGTCGGCGGTCTCCTGATAGAGGGCGAGGAAGCCGTCGAAGCGCTGCACCGTTCCTGTGGCGCGAAGCTGGTAGCGTTTGCCGTCCCGGGCCTCGGCCTCGATCTCGACGGTGGTCCGCTCCAGTTCGGCGGCCTCCATCTGACTGGCCAGCGTCCGCTTCCAGATCAGCTCGTAGAGGCGCAGCTGGTCGCCTTCCAGGTAGCGCGCCATCTCGTCGGGGCGGCGGGCGATGTCGGTCGGGCGGATAGCCTCGTGCGCCTCCTGCGCGTTCTTCGCCTTGGTGCGGTAGACGCGCGGTGAAGAGGGCAGGTAGCGGCTGCCATAGTCGGATTCGATCGTCCGGCGCGCCGCCTGGATCGCTTCGGGCACGATCTCGACGCCGTCGGTCCTCATATAGGTGATGAGGCCGACCGTCTCGCCGCCGAGAGTGACGCCTTCATAGAGTCGCTGGGCGGTCCGCATCGTCCGGTCGGCGGAGAAGCCGAGCTTGCGGGAGGCTTCCTGCTGCAGGGTGGACGTGGTGAAGGGCGGCCACGGATTGCGCCTGACCGGCTTCTTCTCGGTGGACAGCACGCGGTAGGCGGAGGATTCGAGCGCTGCCTTCAGCGCGCCCGCCCGGTCGCCGTCGCCGATCGTCAGGCGGTCGATCTTCTCGCCGTCGGCACCGACCAGCCGCGCCTCAAATCCGTCGCCGCCGGCCAGCAGGTCGGCCACGACCGACCAGTACTCGCGCTTGACGAAGCTTTCGATCTCGGCCTCGCGGTCGCAGACGATCCTGAGCGCGACCGACTGCACGCGACCGGCCGACCGCGCGCCCGGCACCTTGCGCCACAGGACCGGCGACAGCGTGAAGCCGACGAGATAGTCGAGCGCGCGGCGCGCCAGATAGGCCTCCACCAGCGGCCCGTCGATCTCGCGCGGATGGGCCAGCGCGTCGAGCACCGACTGCTTGGTGACGGCGTTGAAGACCACCCGCTCGACGGGCTTGTCCTTCAACACGCCCTTCTTGCGGAGCACTTCCAGCACGTGCCAGGAGATCGCCTCGCCCTCGCGGTCCGGGTCGGTCGCGAGGATGACGCGGTCGGCGCCCTTCACGGCGCTGGCGATCTCGGAGACCTGCTTCGACTTCTTCGGGTCGACCTCCCAGATCATCTCGAAGTCGCGGTCCGGCTCGACCGAGCCGTCCTTCGACGGCAGGTCGCGGATGTGGCCGAACGAAGCCAGCACCCGGTAGTTGCTGCCGAGGTACTTGTTGATGGTCTTCGCTTTCGCCGGGGACTCGACGATGACGACATCCATGGGCGGGACGATTGCCTCCAAATGTTGCGAGCGCCGCTGCCCGCAGGTGGCGCGGAACATGGTCAAAGCGCAAGGGTGTGTCAAACGGGGAGTTGCCGCGGATGTCGGACCGCAGGATGCACGCAAAAAGTGTGTTTCATAATTCATACGATCTATTAGGGTATGCGCCCGGCGTCTCGGAGGTCCTGTGCGACGCCATATCGAGGGGCACGCATTCATATGAAGGGGCCGACTGCAAAGCGCTCCAAATCCACCGCCGTCGATCCGGCCTCGGGACGGGCGACCGCGGAGTATCTCGCCGCGTTCCTGCCGGATCTCGTGCGCCTTGCCGACGGGGCGGGCCTGGAACTGGTAGCCTACCTGCTGGAGATGGCTAGGGTCGAGGCGGAGTCCGAGGCGCAGGTCGCACAGGCGCAGCAATAGCCCGCGCGGGGGCAGGTCTGTGCCCCCAGGGGGCCGCGCCGTCAGTTCAGCGAGACGCGGTTGCCCGAGTGGCGCTCGATGCGGCCGGCGAGTTCCAGTTCGATCAGCACGAGCATGACCTGCGCCGGCGTCAGGCCGGTCTGGCGGACGATGTCGTCCAGCTCGGTCGGTGTGGGGCTGAGTGCATCCAGCACCCGCCTGCGGTCGCTCTCGTCGACATCCATCGAGCCCGTCCCTTCGATCGCATCCGGCTCCGCCAGCGGTGCGGAGGGCGGCATTCGCCCCAGCATCGGGCGCAACGTTTCCAGCACGTCGTCGGCATCGCGCACAAGGGTGGCGCCGTTGCGGATCAGCCGGTTGGTTCCCTCTGCCCTGGGATCGAGGGGAGAGCCCGGCACCGCGAACACCTCGCGGCCCTGTTCAAGCGCGAACCGCGCCGTGATCAGCGTTCCCGACCGGGCGGCGGCTTCCACGACGATGACGCCATAGGCCACGCCCGAGATGAGGCGGTTGCGGCGGGGAAAGTCCTTCGCCTTGGCGATCCAGTCGGGCGGCATCTCGGTGAGCAGCAGCCCCGTCTCGCGGATCGCGTCAGCGAGACCCGCGTGTTCCGGCGGATACAGTCGGCCGA
>JAEYRQ010000524.1 GCA_023435545.1 Pseudomonadota bacterium
TCCCGATTTGGACGTTGGAGGGGAGATTACCCGCCTCGCGGGGCACGACCAGCGACTGGTTGGCGTGCGTCTTCAGCTCGACGAAGCCGAAGAGCACCTGGACGCCGGCCCGCTCCAGGTCGCGGGCCCAGCGGATGTTCGCCTCCTCGTCGAACCTCGCCTTGAGCTCGACAACCGCCGTCACCGACTTGCCGGCCTCAGCGGCATCGGCCAGCGCCCGCACGATCGGTGAGTCGTTCGAGGTGCGGTACAGCGTCTGCTTGATGGCGACGACGTCCGGGTCGCCCGCCGCCTGCCGCAGGAACTGCAGCACCACGTCGAAGGATTCGTAGGGGTGGTGAACGATCAGCTCCTTCTGGCGGATCGCCGCGAAGCAGTCCCCGCCATGGTCGCGGATACGCTCCGGGAACCGCGGCGCATAGGGCGGGAACTTCATTTTCGGCCGGTCGATCGAGACCAGCTGCGAGAAGTCCGACAGGGCGAGGAAGCCGTCGACGACCTGCACCTCGTCATCCGAGACGCCGAGTTCGTCGCCGACGAAGGCGCGCAGTTCCGCCGGCATCGAGCCGGCAAGCTCCAGCCGGATCACCGACCCGCGGCGACGCCGCTTCAGTGCTGTCTCGAAGAAACGCACGAGATCCTCGGCCTCTTCCTCGACCTCGATATCGCTGTCGCGCACCACCCGGAAGGCACCGCCGCCCCGCACCTTGTAGCCGGGGAAGAGCCTGCCGATGAACAGTTCCACCACGCTTTCGAGCCGGATAAACCGCAGGCTCGACTCGCCGCCGCCTCCCGCGCCCTCGGGGAGCGGCACGAAGCGTTCGATCTTGTTGGGCATGCGCACCAGCGCCCGCATGACCTTTGCATCCTCGGCGCGCACGAGTTCCAGCGCGACCGTAAAGCCGAGGTTCGGGATGAAGGGGAATGGATGTGCGGGATCGACCGCCAGCGGGGTCAGCACCGGAAAGACGTGCTCGAGAAAGTACTGGTCGAGCCAGGTCCTGTCGGCAGCCGTCACGTCACCAGGCTCGATCAGCTCGATACCCGCGCCGGCCAGCTCGCCGAGCAGCGCCGCAAGGCTTTTCTGCTGGTCGACGGTGAGTTCCCGCACCGCCTGGCCGATTTGCGCGAGTTGCTGGCGCGGCGACAGCCCGTCCTGGCTGGGGGTGGTAATATCGGCGCGTTCCTGGCCCTTGAGGCCGGCGACGCGCACCATGAAGAATTCATCGAGGTTGTTGGCTGAGATTGACAGGAAACGCAGTCGCTCGAGCAGCGGATGGCCTGGGTTGTCGGCCTCCTCCAGCACCCGCCTGTTGAAGCCAAGCCACGAGAGCTCGCGGTTCACGAAACGCTCGGGCGAGAGCATCCATTGCTCGAACGGATCTGGGGCCGTAGTGGCATCGACGGCAGCAGAGTTCTGATCGACAGCCTTGTCCGGCCTTCGTCCGTCCGGGGAGCGCCGGACGGCGGTCATCTTCCTGCTGCTCGGCGCTGCCACAGTCTCATCCATGCCCTGCTCCTCCGAATCCTGACCACGATAGGAGGTTGCTGTTACAGAATTTAGTCGATAGTGGGCCGGTCTGGCGACCCGTCTCCGGCGGACGGCGGCAAGCTGGCTGTGAGCACCCGCGCCGCCAACGCTCGCGTCACCGGCTTCCGCTCTGCCATCGCCGCGCGATCGGCCCGTTCGACGAACGACTGCACGGCCTCGAAGCTCCGCTCCAGCCTGGGGACGACATAGTCGACGAGGCCTCGCTCGATCGTGATCTGCCGGTCGGCAAACAGCTTCACGATCAGGGCGCCGAGCAGATCCTCGTCCGGCAGTGCCATCGCGACGGCCGGCAGGCGCCGCAGCCGGGATGCGAGATCCGGGAGCTCGAGTTGCCATTGCCCAGGCGCCGAACGCGCCGTCAGCAGCATGTCGATGCCGCGCTGCTCCGCCGCGTTGAGCAGGTGGAACATCGCCTGCTCGTCGATGCCGGGCCCGCAATCCTCGACTGCCACGGCAGAGGCACCTTCCAGGCATTCCATGACATTGCCGGGCAAGGCGTCAGCGGCATAGCGCCGCGCCCCCGACCTGCCGCGCCAGACCTCGAGGAGATGCGACTTGCCGCTACCGGTCGGCCCGATCAGCAGCAGGCCGCCATAGGGCCAGTCCGGCCAACCGTCGATCGCCGCCACGGCGGCCGAGTTGGCCGCACCGACGAGGAAGTCTTCCCGGCCGAGCGCCGCGCGGTACGGAAGCTGCAGCGGAAGCTGCCTGGCTGCGCTCATGCGGAGGGCGTACCCGGATCGTCGCCGGTCCCCGTGTAGTAGCTGCTGTGCAGATACTGACGGACGGCGAAGCGGCTCAACACGCCCACTACCGCGGCCAATGGCACGGCCAGCAGCATCCCGACGAAGCCGAACAGGTAGCCGAAGGCAAACAGCGCGAAGATCAGCCAGACCGGGTGCAGCCCGACGTGCTCGCCCACGAGTTTCGGCTGGAGGACGTTGCCTTCCAGCATCTGGCCGACGACGAAAATCGCGATAACCGCACCGATCATTACCCAGTCCGGCCAGAACTGCGCCAGCGCCACGCCGACCGAGACCACGAAGCCGAGAATCGTCCCGACGAACGGGATAAAGCTGATCAGACCGGCGCCCAGCCCGATCAGCAGTCCGAAATTCAGGCCGACCAGCGACAGGCCGATGGCATAGAACAGGCCGAGGATCAGGCACAAGAGCCCCTGCCCCCGGACGAAACCGGCGAGCGCAGCGTCCACCTGCCGCGCCAGCTCGCGGATCGTGCCGACATGATCGCGCGGCAGCCAGGAGTCGATGCGGGCGATCATCCGGTCCCAGTCGTTCAAGAGGTAGAAGGCGACGACCGGCGTGACCACCAGGAGCGACAGGAAGTTGACCAGCGCGAGCCCCCCCGAGAGCACCGACTGCGCCACGCCGGCCAGCCAGGCAGCCGCCTGCCCCACGAGGCCGCCCGCGGAGAACCCTGCCGGCCCGCCGGATTCGCTCGTGCCCATCAGATCGCGCAGCCAGCTCATCTGAGCGCTCTGACCGGCCTTCTGGAACAGGTCCTGCAGCCGCTCCATGTTCGCAGGAAGGCTCTGTGCGAACAGCGCGATCTGCTGGGCGAGGAGCGGTGCAAGCGCCGCGATGGCGACGATGAAGCCGACGGTGAACAGGAACAGGATCAACAGGCTCGCCGCCAGCCGTCCGAGCCCGAGGCGCTCCAGCCGGTCGGCCAGCGGGTCGAGTGCATAGGCGAGCGCCATGCCCGCCACGAAGGGCAGCAG
>JAEYRQ010000627.1 GCA_023435545.1 Pseudomonadota bacterium
TGGCGACGCCGACGCGCCCCGCGCTGCGCGCCCGCCCCGCGACCCAGCCGCCCGACCGATAGATGGTGTCGAGATAGGCTGACCCGAACAACGGCAGATGGGTGACCGCAAAGCCCCGCGCCTCAAGCATGGGGACATATTGCAGCGTCCGCAACCGGCTGCTGGCGCCCCGCGCATCGTAACGGCTGAGGAGAAGGAGTTTGATGGGCCGACTCACACGAATCTACCAACTGTTGGGGGCGCTGTGAGAGGCTACGGATCAATGCCAGCTGAAGCGAGCTGCAACGACGTTAACAGCGCATTTTAATATCAACACAATCTAGGCTCCCCGTCGGAGCGTCCAGGAAAGTAACCAAGAATAGGCCCGCGCGATTTCCCGCAACTCGCCAGCTTCCCCATTCACCAGCGCCCGTATTCCGCGCGCGAACGGTTCCAGTAACCATGTTGCGATAAGAACCGCGAACAGACCTCTGGCAGAAAAATGCTTTTGCGCATACTGAAGCCTGCTGCGAAGAGAATAGAAAAGCCGGTGGGCCTTGACTTGGTGTGACGTCCCGCCACCAGCGTGAAATGCTTGCGTGGTCGCGATATACCAACTTTGTGCGCCAGCGTCTGCGCACCGCCGGGCCAGATCGACCTCTTCATAATAAACGAAAAACCTCTCATCGAAACCGCCATGGGCCTCAAACAGGCTACGACGGATAAGAAAATAGGCACCTATTACTTGGTCCACGCGGCGCGACGTCAGGTGGTCCCATTCGGACATCCGGCTTCCCCAGCTTGGAAACGATCGGTCCAACCCAGTAGCGCGGGCCAAAATAGTCCGCGGTGTCGGAAAACGCGAACAGCTTCGACTGACTTGGCCGCCCTCATCGAGCAGCTGCACGCCACAAATCCCGACATCACGCGCTGCGTCTGAGCGCATGAAGATGAGACTCTCGGCCAATGTATCGGGGAATAGGCGCGTATCGGGGTTTAGAAACAGCAAGAACTCAGCGGAACCATGACGGGCACCCAGATTGCACGCCTTCCCAAAACCGAGATTCTTCCCGGCTCGGATCAGATTAACCCGCGGCATCGCCTCAATTGACGAATCCGAACCGTCCGTAGAGCCGTTATCAACGACGACAAGGGAGGCCAGACACCCCCCCTCAAATGAAGCGACCGACGAGACACATTCCCAAATACGTGCGCCTCCATTCCAGTTCACTACGACTATATCGAGCATATAGTGACAACTCTGCTGCCGAACGAAGTCAAGTAAGACTGTCCGTGCGCGCCGGTTTAAAGCGCACCCGCCCAAATCGCTGATAAATAAACCGAAGTATCAACAGCACTGTAAATACCTGAACCCACTGACTGAAAATAACAAACATCTGGTCTTGGAAAATCGAAACAACTAAGGGATAGTACATCATTCCCTGAATTGACTTCTCCAATGGTGTTGTTCTCCCGAAAGAGAATGCAAATCCGTATATAAAACCAACCAATAGAAAGTATAAGAAAAACCAGTACCCAAAATCCCAGATAGGGGCGTGCAAGAATGTATAGACGTTCGTAGAAATTGGAACGTCAACGAAGTCCATAACCAAGGAAGACACTGGACCGTTATAGACTCCAATGGCCTGCAGGAACTTAAATATAAATCTTGTAGTCAAACCTCCGCTACCTTCAGGGGCATTCCAGACACCGCTATAATCAAAGGCGCTGAGGGGGGTTAGAAGATACAATAAGAAGGCATTAATACCCTCGAAGACGTTGTAAATTACATTTTCATGAGCAGATCCTGCCTTGCCTACGACAACCCCGACGAAAATAAACATTCCGATAAAAAATAATAGGGCCCCCAACACGACCCGAAGGGACGGGAACCCATTCCTGCTTCTTGCGAAAAAGAATCCAATTATCAGGAACAAGAGAGATGTCCTCTGGGAGGAAATAATCGAGATTATTACAGCAATAATAAAGACTATAAAAACAGGAATATTCTTTTTTAATCCCAATCCTGCGTTATTTGACCCAATATAAATTGCCGCAACAGTTACCGAGAGTGACGCATAAACAACACCCCCCCAATCCGCATTGTCATAATTAGTACGGTACCGCAGCAGTTGCAGCTGCGAAAAAACATCTCCCGATCCAACAATTCCGCTCGCGGTCTGATACATCAAGATCAGGACTCCGACGGAGTAGATTACGATCAACCAATCGATCCATAGATGACCATCAGCACGATGTAGGTTATTGGTCAGCTTCTTGGTAACAGTGCCTCCTCTATTCGTACCTGTCTGACGGCGGCGAGAAAACAAAGATGATGAGAGCGAGAAAGCCAGCGCAAACGTGGCGACTCCGCATGCCGCTAAAAAGTTCGCCGTTAAGCCCGCTGAATAGAGCGGAATAGGCTGAAAATACGAAAACAGCCCATGAAGCGCTATGACGCTAATCCAGATTACCACCAGCAACGACGCCGGATTAATCACGAAACGCGACTGCTTAAACGAAACAATGAACATTACCCCCGCGAGAAGGAGCAGCGGGAAAAGATATGATGAAAGACTAAAAGTCATGTCAGTTTACGCCCCTTCAAACCGACATAAATCACAATTGTTATGTAACTCAGGCTGCATGCAATCAATGCCGAGCAAACTGCTGTTACAGGAAGCAGCCACTCCGAAGCTAGAAGGAGCCAAGACAACACAACGAACTGGACAAAACAGATAGCCATCAGCCACGTCATGATGCCGGTCTGTTGTGCCATTTCTAGGGGCTTGTGTGCGAGGGACATTCCCTGCCACAGAAATCCCATGATCAAAATGAGAACAAATGGCGTCAGGCCTTCGGCCAGTTGCCCTGGAAACTGACCAACGAATGTTGCGCCAACGCCTACGATCGTTATCACCACCAATCCTGCGACAATATAAACACCGGCGCCGAACAAAAGCGTTCGCCGAACATCGCGAGATCTTCCTTCATCATATGCTACGGACATTGTCGGGAATGCCCACATAACAATTGCAATGTTCAACATGCTGAAGAGCCGATAAAACATATCTACATTTGCCGAATATGCGCCCAGTTCGACTGCAGATAGATGCTTCGTCAACAATGTCTTACTCAATGCAAAAGGAAGGCCTGCAAGCACTAGCCAGATTGCGGATCGTGAGCCGAAGCCTAACCGTGATCTTAGCCAGCGGGGATCAGGCCATTTGATCTCGAGACGGTTAATCAACGGAAGTATTGGGATGAGATAGGACAACAGGAATGCAAGCATAGCATACTCCAAGCCTAGGCGCTTGGATAGAAGAGGCACGGCTAATATTACGCCGCATAAAACAGCCACCCGCGCAGCCTCGAAACGGGCGAGGCGCCAAATCTGCGCTTCGATCTGATAACGCGTAGTAACAACCGTATAGAAGATTGCGCAGAAGACGAATGCTGCGCCTATTAGTGCTTGGATCGCCGTGCCGTCGATCAGCAAGACGACTACCGCTCCCGCCAGAGCGCCAAATCCCCCCGCCAAGAAGCCGAATGCATGAAAGTTTGATAAGCTATGCCGATCCGATGACAAAAACCGATACATCGGTTGGGTGATAACTGAGCCCAGAACCGTGATCGTAAGCAGGGCATAGCCCAAGAACAGCGAAAAACGGCCAAAAAGGCCACCTCCCATCATCGTATGAAGATAGGGGATCATGAGGATATTAACGAAACCAGGGGCAACCTTGATGGCACCGAATTGCGTTATTCTTAGCAGCGTGTTGAGCTTCTCGGTCATTCCGGTGCTTCTGCCGCCCTGTCCATTATATCTCGGCAAGCTTGATCGCAGCCCGTGAAAGGGGGTTGCTCAAAGTCTCATGTCGCTTTGGTCGCGAGCAAATGTACATTTGAGATCATAAAACACATGGTCTGCCTTGCCCAGTCGCCGTACCTCCTCCGCCCCCATTTGGCGGAATTTATCGTGTGGGACTGCTAGGACGACGCCGTCGTAGCGCGCTTCCGGTGGCGACAACAGCGGCCGAAGACCATACTCGCGCTCGGCCTCGTCCGCGTCAACCCATGGGTCCCATACATCGACGGTCACCCCATATTCAGCGAGCTCCTGCACGATGTCGATCACGCGCGTATTTCTCAGGTCGGGACAGTTCTCTTTGAATGCCAGTCCCAAAACCAACACACGCGCGCCATTGACCTGGATGCGTCGAGCAATCATCGCCTTGACCAGCTGACTGGCGACGTAAGCACCCATGCCGTCGTTAATCCTTCGCCCGGCAAGGATCACCTGCGGGTGATAGCCAACCGCTTCGGCCTTATGGGTGAGATAGTAGGGATCGACACCAATGCAGTGGCCACCGACCAAGCCGGGCCGGAAGGGCAAAAAATTCCACTTCGTGCGGGCTGCCTCCAAGACTGCTTCGGTGTCGATACCCATTCGATTAAAGATGATGGCCAATTCGTTGATAAGTGCAATATTTAGGTCACGCTGAGTATTCTCGATGACCTTCGCCGCCTCAGCCACGCGTATGCTTTCAGCCTGATAGGTCCCAGCAGTTACAACGCTGGCGTACAGCGCATCGATTTTGTCCGCAATTTCAGGAGTAGAGCCAGAGGTCACTTTGCGGATCGTAGCTAAGCGATGATCCTTGTCTCCTGGGTTAATACGCTCAGGGCTATAACCACAGAAGAAATCCTGGTTGAATGTCAGACCAGACATCATCTCTAAGACCGGGACACAATCTTCCTCGGTGGCACCAGGATAGACAGTGCTTTCGTAGATTACGACGTCGCCGCGCTTGAGGGCACGCCCGACGGTCTGGGATGCCTTGATGAGCGGGGTCAAGTCTGGCCGCTTATACTGATCGATCGGCGTTGGAACCGTAATAATGAAGACATTGGAGTCCCGTAAGTCAGCGATGTTGCACGTGAACGTAAGCTTTCTCGACAGCGCTAGTTCCTCGGGACCAACTTCAAGGGTCGCGTCCCAGCCCTCGCGCAGTTCCGCAATCCGATCCTTCTTGATGTCGAACCCGGTGACCGGGAATTTCTTGCCTAATTCGACAGCCAGCGGCAGCCCGACATAGCCTAGCCCAATGACCGCGATACGCGCGCCATCCAGCCATTCATTAATGTTGCTCACGTTCCAATCCTGTTCTTGATGATAATCGCGGAACCACGTCACAAATTAAGCAACTTCGTCCCTAAAACGGTCTGCGGTCGATAACCGGTCAGTCGCGGGCATTCCCGGTGGTTCGGCCGGGGCGGGACCTTAGCTCCGCTGCGCATGAGTTGCTCGATTTCCCAAGGCGCTGTTGCTGACTGCATGGCTTGATCAGGTGTTGGTTGACTGCCGGAGCGACGATCCGCGATCCCGCGGCCCAAAGGCGCGCGAATAGGCAAATTGGGGCAAACTGCGAGAACGCAGGCCATCCGCCTACCTTCAACCCGCCTAGTCATGCGGGAGGGTGGCGGGTTGCTGGGCAAACTCGCAGTGAAGCTGATCCAGCTCAGCCTGGATCGCCTCGAACTCTACCATTTTTCGCCTGATGAAACCGGCGGCAAGCTGGGCGCGATGGGCAACGCCTTCCGGGGTCAGGACATAAACATAGCCAAGCTTGTTCTTCGAGCCCCTGAAGTTTGCAAGCTTGATGTGACCCTTGTCGATCAGCGCGTTGATGCAGAAATTTATGGCTCCCAGGCTCACACCCAGCTCCTCGGCGATTTCGCGCTGCGAGGCGTCGGGTCGGCTTTCGAGAAGGCGAAGGACCTTGAAATGCACGTCCTCGCGCTGCTGAGCGATTCTGTCACTGGCCATGTAACCGACCGATACCGCTCCGACCACAGCTACCGCACCGCGGGTGAAACTGCACCTTCCCCAACGGTTGCGATCTATGAGCAAGCTGAGGCCTCTCGTTCATTCCTGAACGCCTAGGCGATCCCTTCAGAGTCGGAAAGGGTTTTCAAACGCCACCTGGATAATTTCAGCGAGCCAATCTCTTACTCGGTTGCATCGAGCAGAGCATCTGCAGATTACGAAACGATCGCTCCCCAAATAGTGGCGGCGTTCACGATGGTCTGAGAATGTGCCAGTATCTCGGGTTGCCGCCGATGAACTCTTGGATTGCAGATGCGCCTGCATAGTCGAGAGTCGGTTGATCCGATGGTGTTGTAGGCCGCAATTCTTAGCCACCAGGCAAGGCGCGACCTCTTTCACCGAGCTCTTTCAGGGCCAGCACATGTAGACTGCTATTCAGCAGAGAAAATTTTCCTTTCGGGCTCCGGCGAAATAACGGACGATGGCTCGATCAGCCCGATCTCTTAGCCTGAAGAACCACCTTGTGCTGGCGGGTCCCAAGGGGCGAGCGGAGGCCGGCAGTCTGCCAAACGCCCGACGACGTAGATGCTTGGCTCTTGCGCTTTTCCAGCAGCCGCTTGGATTCTGTGATTTGGTGACCACGAGGCTGCACGGTTTCTGAAGCCTCCTGAAGCATTTTGTCGAGGTCTTCGTCGCGTATTGGCGCGCGATCTTCACCCGAAAGACGCTGGCGCACGCCGTGATGATTCCCCTTGCAGTCATGAACAC
Source organism: Pseudomonadota bacterium (assembly GCA_023435545.1). Classification (GTDB taxonomy): domain Bacteria; phylum Pseudomonadota; class Alphaproteobacteria; order Rhizobiales; family Tepidamorphaceae; genus Tepidamorphus. The sequence goes on from JAEYRQ010000627.1 coordinate 6,578, forward strand.
TTCGATCGGCACAATCCCTCGAAGCCGCCTCCTTGCGGATCCACATGTCCGGCGGATTATCGACATGGATCTTTTTGAGCTTGAAGGAGCTGCGGTTGAGAACGCTGGTCCCGATTGACGTGGCACCCCGGACCTCTTCCAAGAACAGCTAGAGGCCGCTCCGTGAAAGGACCAAGAGAATGAGTCGATCACGGTTCATGGAATGCAGATCATTGGGATCCTGCCGGAGCAGGAGGCCAGTGTAGCGATGGCGGAGGTCTGCCGGCGACACGACGTCAGTTCGGCGACCTTTCCACAAGCGAGAGGCCAAGTTCGGCGGCATGGACTTGTTGAAGCCAGGCGGCTGAAGGCGCTAGCGGACGAGAATGCGAAGCTGAAGCGGATGTGGCAGACGCGATGCTGGACAACGTCGCGATGGAGGACCTGGTGGAAAAATAGTGGTGATGGACGCTGCGCGTAGTGCGGCCGCGGGGCACTGCGGTTTGGCCCGAGATGAGCGAGCGGCGAGCGTGCCGGGCTGGGCGTTGATCGGGGCAGCGTGCGGTATCAGGCGACGCGGCCCAACGATGGCGTCCTGCGGGATCGACTGAAAGCATTGGAGCAGGAGCGGCGGCGGTTCGGCTACCGACGGTTGCGCGTGATGCTTCGACGCAAAGGCCGCGCGGTGAATCGCAAGCGGGTCCAGCGGCTCTACCGCGAGGAGAAGCCGTCAGTTCGCCGCCGGGGGCGGTCGGGCCATGGCCACGCGAAGACCGCCGGCGACGCCGGTGGGGGCCAACTAGTCCTGTTGGCTGGACTTCATCTCCGACCAACTGACCGATGGCCGCGTTTCCGCATCTTGACGGTGGATAGGCAACTTCACCCGCGAGTGCTCGCCCTAGTAGCCGCCCCCTCGCTGTCGGGCGCGTGAATGGCGCGGGAGCTGGACGCCATCATCCAGTAGTGCGGATCATCGTCAGCAAGAATGGCAGGGAGCGACCTCTACCGCCATCCTGTCTTGGGCAGACGACACGGGCGTGGCTGGCGCTACAGTCTTCGAGTTTCAACGGCCGTCTACGTGACGAGCTGTTAAACAAGTCACTGTTCTGGTCGCTCCCGACGCCCGCACCGTGCTGGAAGCCTGGCGGCGCGACTATAACCAAGCCAACTGCACTCAAAGCTCGGCTGGCTTACGCCGAAGCGCTCGCCGGAAAGATCGGCCGGTTTGCTGCGCTGCTTGACGGCTGCGCAGCCCGGCCTTTCGCCACCCCCCCTCCACACATCCAAGCTCCCATCACGAGAGCACCCTCGTTATAGCTAGATGAGAAAGCAGAGTTGCGCCACGAAGGCCGAGTTTATTGCCTTGGTCATTACTCGCCGCAATAGCTGACCGCAACTTTTCGCAAGCTCAATGTCTACGTAGGTTCCCCTTGATGAGAAAGTCGTCCGTAAGCTAACTCCCTCCGCTAGCTTCCATGAAACCTGCGGTCCAGTACATTGCTGACGGCGAGCGGTCGGGCAGGCCATGTACGCCGGCGTACGTATACCTGTCCGTCCATGTAACGGACCGGCTGAGAGCCGCGCCAACCGCAGACCTGATGCAATGAGTCAGGTTTTGAAGGGTTGACAGAACCTTACTCGTAGAGCGGTGTTCTTGCTATCAACGGGTCGGGTGGCGAGATGAGGTTCCGGTTCCTGAAGCGGCTGTTTTGCCGTCACCGATACAGCTGGTCGGAGCGCCGGCAGGCGGACGTCTGCTGCGAGTGCGGGCGTGAGGTCCGGAGCAGGGGCGTCCGGTGCTGATCCGCCGCGAAATCGGACGGGTCGGAGAGCGCGCGCTGGTGAAGATCCAGTTCGCGGGCGTCAGCGGGCAGATCTGCAGCACGACCTACGAACTGACCGGGCCGAACCCGGAAGGCTTTACCGATCGCCGGCAGGCCGAGGACGCCCTGCGTCGCCTCGCCGCAGCCCCGGGCGAGGGGGCGTTCCCGGGGGGCTGAGGCGCCTTCCCGGGGGCTCGGTCGAACCAAAACGCGCGCGAGGGATTCTGCTGACGACGTTCAGGAGTTCCCCGCCATGTCCGCCGCTTCGCCGCTCCGCACCTTCGTCATCCGCCATCGCTGGCTGGTCGCCGTTCCGCTGACCGCCGCCGTCGCCCTCGGCCTGGGAGCCGCGGGGGCCGGCCGCACGACCGAAGCG
>JAEYRQ010000046.1 GCA_023435545.1 Pseudomonadota bacterium
CGACCATGGGCTACGGGCTGGGGCCGGCGTCCGCCTCGGCGCTGAACGTGCCGGCCGACAAGCGCGTCATTTCGGTGATGGGCGACGGCGGCTTCTGGCACAACGGATTGGCGACCAGCGTCGGCAACGCCGTGTTCAACAAGCACGACGGCGTCATCATGATCGTCGACAACTTCTATGCGGCGGCGACCGGCGGCCAGGACATCCTCTCCTCCCGCGCCGAGACCGCCCGCCGCTCGACCAACAACTCGATCGTCGCCGCGGTGAAGGGCATCGGGGTGAAGTGGGTGCGCCAGATCGACCGCACCTACGACGTCGCCAGGATGCGCGACACGCTGCGCGAGGCGCTGACGACGCCGGAGACGGGACCCAAGGTCATCGTCGCCTCGTCCGAATGCATGCTGAACAAGCAGCGCCGGGTCAGGCCGCAGGTCGCGAAGGCGATCGCCGGGGGCGAGCGGATCATCAAGCAGCGCTTCGGCGTCGACGAGGACGTCTGCACCGGCGACCACGCCTGTATCCGCCTGTCCGGCTGCCCGTCGCTGTCGGTGAAGCATACCTCCGACCCACTCAAGGACGATCCGGTGGCCGCGATCGATTCCTCCTGCGTCGGATGCGGCAATTGCGGCGAGGTCGCCGAGGCCGCCGTGCTCTGTCCGTCCTTCTACCGCGCCGACGTGATCCACAATCCGTCCGGCTTCGACCGGTTCATGGCAAGGCTTCGCGAAACGGTCATCGGCGCACTGCAGCGCCGCCGCGACCGCCGCCGCGTCGCCTTTGCCTGAGACGCAGCGCATGACGAGCGTCCATGATCCGCATGCGAGCCGCCTTGCTCCTACGCGGCCGATCACGGTGGCGATCCTCGCCATGGGCGGCCAGGGTGGCGGCGTGCTGGCCGACTGGATCGTGGCCACGGCGGAGGCGGCCGGTTGGTACGCCCAGTCGACCTCGGTGCCGGGCGTCGCCCAGCGCACGGGCGCGACGATCTACTACAGCGAGACGATGCCGCCGAAGGACGGCAAGCCGCCGATCCTGTCGCTGATGCCGACGCCGGGCGACGTCGACATCGTGCTCACCGCCGAACTGATGGAGGGTGGCCGCTCGATCCTGCGCGGGCTGGTGACGCCGGCCCGCACGCCGCTGATCTCGTCCACCCACCGCGCCTACGCGGTGGCCGAGAAGGAGAAGCCTGGCGACGGCACCGGCGATCCCGCCGTCGTGTCGGATGCGGTGGGCGTGGCGGCCAAGCGCACCATCGCCTTCGACATGCAGACGCTCGCCGAAGATAACGGCAGCATGATCTCGGCGACGATGTTCGGCGCCCTGGCCGGCTCCGGCGCCCTGCCGTTTGCCCGCGAGAGCTACGAGAAGGTAATCCGCGCCGGCGGCAAGGGCATCGAGGCGAGCCTGAGGGCCTTCTCCGCCGCCTTCGCGCGGGCGGTGTCGAAGCCGTCCGAGCCGATGAAGCGTGGTGTCGAGAAGGACCTGCCGGCACTGCCCGAAGCCGCGACAGGACATCCCGACCTCGATCGCCTCGTCGAGCGGATCCGAGGCGAGTTTCCGGCCGCCCTGCATCCGATGGTGTTTGCCGGCGTGCGCCGGCTGGTCGACTGGCAGGATCCGGCCTATGCCGGCGAGTACCTTGACCGTCTGGTCAGGCTGCATGCGCCGGACGCCGCTGCCGGCGGTGCGGCGAAGGGTTTCCGGTTCACGCTTGCCGCCGCGAAGTATCTCGCCGTCGCCATGGCCTATGACGACGTGATCCGCGTTGCCGACCTGAAGACGCGCGGCAGCCGGTTCGAGCGGGTGAAGGGTGAGGTCGGCGTAAAGGGCGACCAGATCCTCTACACGACCGAGTTCATGCATCCGCGCATGGAGGAGGTGGCGGGCACCCTGCCGCGCCGGCTCGGCGAATGGATCGAGGCGCGGCCGCGCCTGTTCGCGAGACTTGACCGGATGGTCAACCGCGGCCGGCGCGTCAGGACCGGCACCATCCGCTGGTTCCTGCCTCTCTATGTCGTGGCGGGGATGAAGCGGATGCGCCGCGGCACGCTGCGCCACGCCCGCGAGATGGCGCATATCGAGGCGTGGCTGACGCTCGCGCTCGACCGGGCGGCAACCGACTACGACCTGGCGGTGGAGATCCTCAATGCCCGCCGGGTGGTGAAGGGCTATTCCGACACCCATGCGCGCGGCACGTCCAAGTTCGACCGGGTGCTCGCGACGCTGCCGCTGCTCGACGGCCGACCCGACGCCGCGGACTGGCTGCGCCGCCTCCGGCAGGCCGCCCTGATCGACGAGGACGGCATCGCGCTGGATGGTGCGATCCGGACGGTGGAGAGTTTGGAGAGCTGAGGGCGAGATCGCGTACTTGCCGGAGAAGGGACATTTCGTTCTGATCCGTCCGCATCCCGTCTCAGATCCCGTGGCGGCGGATGTTGGCGAGGATCTTGTGCAGGGTGGCGATGAAGGCCTGGAACTCGTCGGTGCCGACGCCCTCGAACATCTTCACGTAGTGCTCGTACATCATCGGCCAGACCGCCTCGAAGGCTGCTCGGCCGGCCTCGGTGAGATGCACCTCGCGCACCCGCATGTCGTCGGGGCGCGGCTGGCGGCGGATCAGGCCCTGCTCCTCCATGGCGTCGAGCGTGCGGCTCATGGTCGACTGCTCGGTGACCGTGAACACCGCCAGTTCGTTGACGGTCATCCCGGAGGAGATGCACAGCACCGCCAGCACCCGCATGCGGGCGGTGGTCATGTCGAAGGCCTTAAGCTCCTCGGCGAGATCGGCGTTCCACCGCGCCATGATGCGGTTCATCAGATAGGGCGCGAAATGGTTCAGCCCGATCTCGCCCATCGAGGGGATCGAGTCCGCGCCGCGCGGATCGCGCGACAGGATGGCGGTGAGGAACGGCCCCTCGGTCATTGTGTCTCCGCGTCTGCCCGGCTCAGCCGAGCGACTTCGCCAGCAGATAGCCCGATCCGCCGCCGAGCCCGGGTCCGGGATGGGTGGATGCGCCGATATGATACAGCCGGCCGACATGGGTCGCGTGGTTGCGCGAGCCCTTGAACGGCCGCCACAGGAAGAACTGGTCGAGGCCGCAATACCCGCCATAGGGATCGCCGCCGACCAGGTTGACATTCATCGCCTCGAGGTCGGCCGGCGAATAGACGCGCCGGGCGAGCCGGATCGCGGCGAAGTCCTCGATGTGGCTTGCGAGAATCGCCTCGATGCGGTCGGCGCAGGCCTCGCGCAGCGCCTCGGACCACTTGCCGTCGGCGGGGATGTCGAATTCGCCTGCCGCATCGCCCTTAACATGGCGCGGCATCTCGGGAAGCTGCAGCCACAGCACCGCCTTGCCCTGCGGGCAGCGGCTGGGATCGAGCACGGACGGCTGGCCGACGCAGATCGTCGGCGTGGCCGGGATCATACCGCGCTCGGCCTCGTTGGCCGCCTTGGAAACGCCGTCGAGCCCCGGGGTGAGATGCAGCAG
>JAEYRQ010000081.1 GCA_023435545.1 Pseudomonadota bacterium
CTTCTGGTCAACATGGTGCTCCTGACGCTGATGGCGGTCGTCGTCGTCGGGATCGTGCGCCTGCGCAACCTGTTCGCCGTGATCAACCTGTCGAGCATCTATTCGTTCCTCATGGCCAGCGTGCTGCTGGTGCTCGATGCCGCCGATGTCGCGATGACAGAGGCGGCCGTCGGCGCCGGCGTGTCCACCGTGCTGATGCTGGCGGCGCTGTACCTGACCAGGACCGAGGAGATGGCGCCCTCGCACACGCCGCTCCTTCCGCTGTTCGTGTCCGTGGTGATCGGCGCGGCGCTCGTCTACGGCGCTGTCGACATGCCGTCCTTCGGTGCCGCCGATTCGCCCGTCAACTCCCATGTCGGCATCCAGTACATGGACCGGGCGATGGAGGAGACAGGCGTCCCCAACGTCGTCTCGGCGGTTCTGGCGAGCTATCGCGGCTACGACACGCTGGGCGAGGTTGTCGTGGTCTTCACCGCCGGCATAGGCGTGCTGCTGCTGCTCAGGCGCAACCGCCGTGAGACCGGCACGAAGCGGGGGCGCTGAGCGATGCGGCTGGACGTCGTCCTCAGAGTCATCACCAAGCTGCTTCTGCCGTTCATGATGGTGTTCGGCTTCTCGGTGCATTTCCACGGCGACTATCTGCCCGGCGGTGGTTTCCAGGGCGGCGTCGTGGTTGCGGCGGTGGTGATCCTCTATGCCATCATGTTCGGGCTCGACCGGGCGATGCGGGTGCTGCCGCTGGTGGTGGTCGAGAAGATGGTCTCTCTCGGCGTGATCATCTTCGCCGGCACCGGTGTCGCCGGCATGCTGATGGGCGCCAACTTCCTCGACTACGACGTGCTGGCGGGCGATCCGGTCGCCGGCCAGCATCTCGGCATCATCCTCGTTGAGTTCGGCGTCCTGGTGAGCGTCACCGGCACCATGCTGGCGATCTTCTACGCCTTTGCGGGGCGCGGCCGATGAATGTCATTCTCGAGGAGTTCATCTCCCACTACAACCAATGGGTCACGATCTTCCTGATGGTGGCGGGGCTCTACATCGTGGTCGCCCGCGGCAACATGATCAAGAAGCTGGTGGGCCTGTCGATCTTCCAGACGTCGGTCTATCTGCTCTACATCTCGCCGGGCAAGGTGTACGGCGGCACGGTCCCTGTGCTGGCCGAGGGCATCGAGGTCTATTCGAACCCGCTGCCGCATGTGCTCATCCTGACCGCGATCGTTGTCGGCGTTGCCACGCTGGCGCTAGGTCTCGGCCTCGTCGTTCGCATCAACGAAGCCTACGGCTCCGTGGAGGAAGACGAGATCTTCAAGCGCGGGGGCACCGACGAATGAGGGAACTGCCCTCCAACTCGCGCAGGGCGCCGTCCGGCCTCAGGAGATCCGCGCAGTCCGGCCTTTGCTGCAGCTTCGGCGAACCGGCATGATCCGCGACCAGCTTCCGGCCCTGCAGGTGGTGCTGCCGCTCTGCGGTGCGGCCCTGTGCGCCTTCGTCGACGAGCGCCGCACCTCGTGGCTGATCGCAACCCTTATCAGCTTCGCGATGCCGGTCATCGCGGTGATGCTGCTGATCCAGACGATCCACGGCGGCCCGATCTCCTATGCCTTCGGCGGCTGGGAGCCGCCCTTCGGCATCGAGTATCGGGTCGACGTGGTCAATGCCTTCCTGCTCGTTCTGGTCTCCGTCATCGCCGCGGTGGTGATGCCCTATGCGCGGCAGAGCGTCGCCGCGGAGATCGCGGAGAACAAGCAGGCCTGGTTCTACTGCATGTACCTGCTGTGCCTGTGCGGCCTGCTCGGCATGGCGATCACGGCGGACGCCTTCAACGCCTTCGTCTTCATGGAGATCTCGTCGCTTTCCACCTACGTGCTGATAGCGATGGGATCGGATCGCCGGGCGCTGGTCGCGGCCTACCAGTATCTGATCCTCGGCACGATCGGTGCGACCTTCTACGTCATCGGCGTCGGCCTGCTGTTCTCGATGACCGGCACCCTGAACTTCGTCGACCTGGCCGAGCGCATCGCCACCGTCGAGGCGACACGGCCGATCCTGGCGGCGCTCGCCTTCATCACCGTCGGGCTCTGCCTGAAGCTGGCGCTGTTCCCGCTGCATGTGTGGCTGCCCAACGCCTACGCACTGGCGCCCTCGGTCGCCACCGCCTTCATTGCCGCCAGCGCCACCAAGGTGGCGATCTACCTTCTGCTGAGGTTCTTCTTCTCGATCTACGGCGCGCATTTCGTCTTCGACACGCTGCCCGTTACGCCGATCCTGCTGGTGCTCTCGGTCGCCGCCATGTTCGCCGCCTCCGCGGTCGCCATCTACCAGGACAACGTCAAGCGGATGCTCGCCTACTCCTCGGTGGCACAGGTCGGCTACATCACGCTGGGCATCGCGCTGGCCACCCAGACCGGCCTTACCGGCGGCATCGCGCATCTGTTCAACCACGCGCTGATGAAGGGCGCGCTGTTCCTTGCGCTCGGCTGCGTCGCCTACCGGATCGGCACCAGCAAGCTGTCGGATATGGCGGGCATCGGCCGGCGGATGCCGATCACCATGGCCGCCTTCGTCATCGGCGGCATGTCGCTGGTCGGCGTCCCTGGCACCGTCGGCTTCGTTTCCAAGTGGTACCTGGCGCTCGGTGCGATCGAGCAGGGCTGGTGGTGGCTCGCCTTCCTGATCGTCGCAAGCTCGCTGCTCGCCGTCGTCTATGTCGGCAAGGTCGTCGAGGTCGCCTGGTTCCGCGAGCCCTCGGCGAAGGCCGCCAAGATCGGCGAGGCGCCGGTGACGATGATCGTCTGCACCTGGGTGTTGGCGGCGGCCTGCATCGTCTTCGGCATCGACGCCGAGCTCACCGCCGGCGTCGCCGGCCGCGCCGCCGCAGCTCAGCTGGCAGGTATCCGATGACGCCGGAAGACCTCGACCTG
>JAEYRQ010000086.1 GCA_023435545.1 Pseudomonadota bacterium
GGTCCGCGCCCACCGTGCGCGGCAGCGAGAGCAGCCGCAGCGCCTGGTCCAGCGTGATGGTGTCGGGCGTCATCGAGCGGAAGAGCGACGCCGTCTTGGGCTTCTCGCCTCCGCTCTGCGCCTCGCCGAGCTGCACGTACGCGCCGAAGCGACCCGCGCGCACGAAGACCGGCAGGCCGCTCTCGGGATCGACGCCCAGCTCGCGGTCGCCGCTCGGCGCGCTGATGAGCTGGAGCGCCTTCTCGACCGTGAGCTCGTCCGGGGCGAGGTCCTCGGGGATCGAGACGGTGTCCTCGCCGCGCTGCAGATAGGGCCCGTAGCGGCCTACGCGCGCGACCACGTCCACCCCGTTCGGGTCGCGGCCGATCGGGATCGAGTTCACGGCGCGCGCGTCGATGTCGCCGAGGTTCTCGGAGACCATCGCCTTGAGGCCGCTGTCGCCGCCGTTGCCCTCGCCGCCGACGGGGCCCTCGTTCGCCGCCTGTCCGAAGTAGAAGCGGCGCAGCCACGGGACCGAGCGCTGCGCGCCGTTGGCGATCTCGTCGAGATCGTCCTCCATGCGCGCGGTGAACGCGTAGTCGACGAGCTCGGGGAAGTGCTTCTCGAGCAGGGTCACCACCGCGAACGCCGTCCAGCTCGGGAAGAGCGCGGTGCCCTTCTTGAACACGTAGCCGCGGTCCTGGATCGTCGTGAGCGTCGACGCGTACGTGCTCGGGCGACCGACGCCGAGCTCCTCGAGACGCCGCACCAGCGAGGCCTCGGTGAAGCGCGCGGGCGGCTGGGTCTGGTGGCCGCTCACCGTCAGCTCGCGCGCCGCGAGCGCCTCGCCCTCGACGAGGACGGGCAGGTGCTTCTCGCGGCTCTCGAGCTCGGCCTCGGGGTCGTCCGAGCCCTCGACGTAGGCGCGATAGAAGCCGGCGAACTCGATCGTGTTGCCCGACACCGAGAGCTCGGCCTCGCGCCCGTCCTTCGACTTGCCGGCGATGCGCACGACGATGCTCTCGCCGCGCACGTCCTGCATCTGCGAGGCGACGGTGCGCTTCCAGACCAGCTCGTAGACCTTCGCCTCGTCGGGGCCGACCTCGCGCGAGACCTCTTCGGGCGTCTTCCACGCGTCGCCCGCGGGACGGATCGCCTCGTGGGCCTCCTGCGCGTTCTTCACCTTGTTCTGGTAGGTGCGCGGGGCGCTGGGCACGTACTCGCGCCCGTACATCTGCTCGATGAGCTTGCGCGCCGCGGTCAGCGCCGCGTCCGACAGCGTCGTGCTGTCGGTACGCATGTACGTGATGTACCCGTTCTCGTAGAGGCGCTGCGCGGCCTTCATCGTCCGCGAGGTGCTGAAGCGCAGCTTGCGCCCCGCCTCCTGCTGCAGCGTCGAGGTCATGAAGGGCGGTGAGGGCGAGCGCTTGTAGGGCTTGCGCTCGACCGAGCGCACCTTCATCGGCTGCCCGCGCAGGCCCTCGGCGAGCGCGTTCGCCTTCGCCTCGTCGAGCAGCACGACGTCGCTCTTGGTGAGCTTGCCGTCCTCGCCGAAGTCCTTGCCGCTCGCGATGCGCACGCCGTCGAGCGAGACCAGGCCCGCGCTGAGCGTCGAGCCGTCCTGCTTCTCGAGCAGGCCCTCGAGATCCCAGTAGCTCGCGGCGACGAAGCGCATGCGCTCGCGCTCGCGCTCGACCAGCACGCGCGTGGCGACGCTCTGCACGCGGCCCGCCGAGAGCTTCGGCAGGATCTTCTTCCAGAGGACCGGCGAGACCTCGTAGCCGAAGAGGCGATCGAGGATGCGGCGCGCCTCCTGCGCCTCGACGAGGCGGCGGTCGATCTCGCGCGGGCTCGAGAGCGCTTGCTGGATCGCCTTGCGGGTGATATCGTGGAAGACCATCCGGCGCACGGGGACCTTCGGCTGGAGCACCTCGAAGAGGTGCCAGGCGATCGACTCTCCCTCGCGGTCTTCGTCGGTCGCGAGGTAGAGCTCGTCGGCGTCCTTGAGGAGCTGCTTGAGCCGCGCGATGTGCTGGCGCTTGTCGGAGTCGACGACGTAGAGCGGCTTGAAGTCGTTCTCGACGTCCACGCCCAGCTTCGCCCAGGGCGTCTTCTTCAGGGCGGGCGGCACGTCGTCCGCGCTCTTCGGGAGGTCGCGGATGTGCCCGATCGAGCTCTCCACGACGTAGCCGTCCCCGAGGAAGCCGGCGATGGTGCGGGCCTTCGCGGGGGACTCGACGATGACGAGGGACTTGGTCACGGCGCTTTCCCGACTGCCTTACCTGTGCCACCTGCGGCAGTGCCATCTGCGGCAGTGCCACCTGCGGCATGCGCGGGGTTCGAGCCCGCGGGGCGCGCACCCTGCCACGGGCGGGGGCGGGGGTCCAGCCCTCCCCCGGGACCGATCCCGGAAGCAGAGCGGGGGCTCGGGTGTCTTGCCCAGGCCCTCCGGAGGCGCATGATTCCGCCCCCGCGCTCCCAGAAGCTCCCCGGTTCCGGATATTTATGACGCGCTCGAACGTCGCCTCGCTCCTCGCC
>JAEYRQ010000194.1 GCA_023435545.1 Pseudomonadota bacterium
ACGCGGATCCTCGGCAACGTCAGCTCGTCCAGCGAAGGTATCGTTGTCGGAGCGAACGGTTCGGCCCTGCGCAGCCTTACAGTCGAGCACCGCGGGAGGGTAAACGGAGGTGCGGTGGGCGTCAGCGTCGCGTCCGCCAAGATGCGCTTGAGTGACGTCGCCGTAAGGGTCGGCTCGGAATCCGCCAGCCAGGTGTTCGGCGTGGTGGCGAACGGCGGAATCCTCGAGATGGCCGAGGTAACGATCGAGAGTCGCTCCGACAATTCACAGAGCCAGGGCATACTCGGAATCTCGACCCGCATGGACCTTCGGAATGTGTGGGTCCACAATCTCTCAGGCAATGTGGGAAACCCGGCCGCTCTGGAGTCGCGGGACGGCGCGGTCAGGGGCTTCGGGCTGACCCTGAGTTCCCCGATTTTTGGCCTCCTTGGGCGAGGAACTGCGGCTTTCAATATCGTTGGTGGCACCATATTGGGCGGACGCGGTGTGGGAGCCGACTTCACCGGCTCCTTCACGTGCGTGGCGGTCGCCAAGGAGAATTTCGCCACCCGTCGCGCCGATTGCACCTGATCGCCGGAGATCGTGCCGGGCAGATATCTGCTGTGCATCCCGACGACGGCATCGATCAGATCCCGTAGCGGAACCGTTTGCGGCACGCTAGTCTGCGCCAGCCCGGCCTTCCGCCGGGAACGGGGCACACATGACAGACATCACAAGGCGTAGCGTCATCGGCGGGGTGGCGGCCGGAGGGCTCGTCGCCTCCGCCGCGATGGCTCAGGAGGATGCAGGAATGGGACAGCCGTCGTACGGCCCGGCACCGGCGCCGCTCGCCGGCCCGGACCTGCCGTCGTTCAAGTTCGCCATGGGGGCGCAGAAGCTGGAGCAGTTCGACGGCGGCACCTCGAAGCAGGCGAACGTCTCCCAGTTCCCCGTTTCCGAAACGATCGCCGGCGTCTACATGACGCTGACCGCCGGGGGGCTGAGGGAGCTGCATTGGCATGCCAACGCCGCGGAATGGGCCTACATGCTGGCGGGCCGCGCCTGCATCACCATCGTCGACCCAGAAGGCGGGTCCCAGACGGTCGACTTCGGCCGGGCGACGTGTGGTATTTCCCGCGCGGCTATGGTCATTCGATCCAGGGGCTGGGGCCGGACGGCTGCACCTTCATCCTGATCTTCGACAACGGCTATTTCTCCGAATACGGCACGTTCTCGATCACCGACTGGCTGGGGCACACGCCGAAGGAGGTGCTGGCGCGGAACTTCGGCGTGCCGGAGGCGACCTTCGACGACTTCCCGAAGAAGGAGGTCTACATCTCGCAGGGCCCGGTGCCGCCGGCGCTGCCGCTCGACCCGCCGCAGGGGACGGTGACATCGAGCCCGCTCAGTCACCGCTACCACCTTCTGGCGCAGAAGCCCCAGGCCTTCCCCGGCGGCGAGATGGTGATCGTCTCGCAGGAGCAGTTTCCGATCTCGACGACGATCACCGGCGCGCTGCTCACCATCCATCCGGGGGGATTGCGCGAGATGCACTGGCACCCGAACGCCGCCGAGTGGCAGTTCTACATCTCCGGCAAGGGGCGGATGACGGTGTTCGGCTCCGGCGGGCGGGCGCGCACCGAGGAATTTGAGCCCGGCGACGTCGGCTACGTGCCGCAGGGCTACGGCCACTACATCGAGAACACCGGCGATGAGGACCTCGTCGTCCTGCTTGCGCTCAACAATGCCACCTACCAGTCGATCTCGATCACCGAATGGATGGCCGCGCAGACCGACCTGCTGCTGTCGACCAACTTCAAGGTGCCGGAGGCAACGTTCAAGGAATTCCCGACCGGGCGGGTGGTGATGGCGGAGGAGAAGTGAGGGGCGGGGGCAGCGCGAGCGGGATGTAGCCATCCCGCTTGACCCGCCACGCCATCGCGACTAACGTGCGCATCGCGAAACAATCCGCATGGAGACCCGGCGTGTCCGGCAACATCCTTATTGTACGCAGGCGCGCCAGGAGCGGGACGGCAATGTAGCCGTCGCGGATGCTGGTGCGCACACAGGCCCCTCGAGGGCCTTTTTTATTGGCCGAACGACGAGCATGAAATGAAAGGGCTGCCGTCATGACCGAAGAACTGACCGGCGCGGAAATCGTCCTCAAGGCGCTGAAGGACCAGGGGGTCGAGTTCATCTTCGGCTATCCGGGCGGGGCGGTACTGCCGATTTACGACGCGATCTTCCAGCAGGACGATGTTCAGCACATCCTGGTGCGCCACGAGCAGGGCGCGACCCATGCGGCGGAGGGCTATGCCCGCTCGACCGGCAAGGTCGGCGTCGTGCTGGTGACCTCGGGACCGGGCGCGACCAACGCGGTGACCGGCCTCACCGACGCGCTGATGGACTCGATCCCGATGGTGTGCATCTCGGGCCAGGTCGCCACCCACCTGATCGGCAACGACGCCTTCCAGGAGTGTGACACGGTCGGCATCACCCGACCCTGCACCAAGCACAACTGGCTGGTGAAGGACATCCGCGATCTCGCCCGCGTCCTGCACGAGGCGTTCTACGTCGCCCAGAGCGGGCGGCCGGGACCGGTGCTCGTCGATATCCCGAAGGACATCCAGCTCACCTTCGGGCCTTATGTCGGGCCGAAGAACATCGAGCACAAATCCTACAAGCCGCGCGTCAAGGGCGACCTGGACGCGGTGCGGGCGGCGGTCGACCTGATGGCCGGAGCGCGCAAGCCGATCTTCTACACCGGCGGCGGCGTCATCAATTCCGGCCCGGAAGCGAGCCAGCTGCTGCGCGAGCTGGTGCGGATGACCGGCTATCCGATCACCTCGACGCTGATGGGGCTCGGCGCCTATCCGGCCTCCGATGGCCAGTGGCTGGGCATGCTCGGCATGCACGGCACCTACGAGGCCAACATGGCGATGCACGATTGCGACGTCATGGTCTGCGTCGGGGCGCGATTCGACGACCGGATCACCGGCCGGCTCGACGCCTTCGCGCCGAACTCGAAGAAGATCCACATCGACATCGACCCGTCCTCCATCAACAAGAACGTCAAGGTCGATATCCCGATCGTCGGCGACGTCGGCTATGTGCTCGAGGACATGATCCGGATCTGGCGGTCGAACGCCGCGCAGGTCGACAAGGCGGCGCTGAAGGTGTGGTGGACTCAGATCGATGCCTGGCGGGCGCGCAACTGCCTGCGCTACCGGCCGAACGCGGACGTGATCATGCCGCAATACGCGGTGGAGCGCCTCTACGAGCTGACCAAGGATCGCGAGACCTACATCACCACCGAGGTCGGCCAGCACCAGATGTGGGCGGCGCAGTTCTACAAGTTCGAGCAGCCGAACCGCTGGATGACGTCGGGCGGGCTCGGGACGATGGGCTACGGGCTGCCGGCGACGCTGGGCGTCCAGCTCGCGCATCCCGACGCGCTGGTCATCGACATCGCGGGCGATGCCTCGGTGCTGATGACGATGCAGGAGATCTCGACGGCGGTTCAGTACGAATTGCCGGTGAAGATCTTCATCCTCGACAACCAGTACATGGGCATGGTCCGGCAGTGGCAGCAGCTTCTGCACGGCAACCGCATCTCGCACTCCTACAACGAGTCGCTGCCCGACTTCGTCAGGCTGGCGGAGGCCTACGGGGCCGTCGGCTTCAGGGCCGAGAAGCCGGCGGAGCTGGACGATGCAATCAACGAGATGATCGAGGTGAAGCGGCCGGTGATCTTCGACTGCCGGGTCGCGGCGCTCGCCAATTGCTTCCCGATGATCCCGTCGGGCAAGGCACACAACGAGATGCTGCTCGGCGCCGAGGTCGACGACGAGGACATCGCGTCGGCGATCGACGAAGAGGGCAAGATGCTGGTTTAGTATGGTCGCACCATCCGACGTCATCCCGGACGGCCGAAAGGCCGATCCGGGATCGGGTTGCTCAAGCTGTCGAAGCGTCCCGATCCCGGCTCTGCGCGCTACGCGCTCCGGCCAGGATGACGGAGGGGGCTGGGTCGTTCGCATTTTGCGCATCGCAAGTGGAACCGTGCTGACATGAAGCTCGTCATCGGAAACAAGAACTACTCGTCCTGGTCGCTGAGACCCTGGCTGGCGATGACCGTCGCCGGCATCCCGTTTGAGGAGGAACTGGTTCCCCTCGACCAGCCCGAGACGAAGACGCGGCTGCTGGCCCGCTCCCCGGTTGGCAGGGTGCCGGTGCTGATCGACGGCGACACGGTGGTCTGGGAATCGCTGGCGATCATGGAGTACCTGGCCGAACGGTTTCCGGAGGCCGGGCTGTGGCCCGCCGATCCGGTTGCCCGCGCCCATGCCCGGGTGGTGTCGAACGAGATGCACGCAGGGTTTTCGGCGCTGCGCAGTGC
>JAEYRQ010000204.1 GCA_023435545.1 Pseudomonadota bacterium
TTCTACGGTCTTTTGGGGGCCGGGGGGGGGGGGGGTGGTTGCGCGTGGCCGGCCAACGCCCATTTCAGAAGCTGCAGGCATCCGTCCCTCGATGTCCAGGACCACTCACACCACCACCCTCGGCGGGACCGCCGCTGCGGCCTATCGGGCCTATGTCCAGGTGATGCAGGCCAGCGCGGCGTTCGCCGTTGGACTCATCGTCGTCATTCTGACGGCGCAGGTGTTCTACCGATACTTCCTGTCGGGATCGCTGATCTGGGCAGAGGAACTGTCCCGCTGCCTGCTGGTGTGGACCTGCTTCCTGTTCGCCGGCATTGCCTACCAGCGCGGTGAGATGGCCTCGGTTGATTTCTTCACCCGCGACCTGTCACCCCGGCTGCGGCTGCTCGTGATGGTCCCCGCGCTTGCCGGAGCGCTGCTCTTCCTCGGGCTGCTGATCCACTACAGCATCGGCTATGCCGGGCAGAACCGGATGCAGATCCTGCCGGGCATCTCGGTGCCGTGGCGCAGGCTCACCGGCAGCACGTCCGGGTTCTCGATCTACTGGGTCTACATCGCGATCCCGATCGGCCTGAGCCTTCTGTTCCTGCACATGTTGGGCACCCTGATCCGGCTCGTCGGTGAACCGCGCCGTCTGCCCGTCGAGACCGGGGAGAGCCTGTCGTGACGATATTCTTCGGCACATTCGCCGGATTCATCCTGCTCGGCATACCGATCGCGATCTCACTCGGCGTCGCCTGCATGGCGCTGCTCTGGGCGACCGGTCATTTCCACATGATGTCGGCCTTCCCGCGCTACATGGCGGCGGGACTGGACCAGTTCCTGCTGCTGTCGATCCCGCTGTTCGTGCTGACCGGGGCGCTGATGAGCCGCGGGCGGATCACCGAGCGCATCGCGCTGTTCGCGCAGGCGCTGGTCGGCCGCGTTCCCGGCGGTTTGTCGATGGTCGGCATCTCGACCTGCATGTTCTTCGGCAGCGCGGCCACCGCCACCTCGGAGGCCGCTGCGGTCGGCTCGGTGATGATCCCGGCGATGGACAAGAGCGGCTATCCCCGCCCCTACGCCGCGGCCCTGATCGCCGTCGCTTCGGTCATGGGCTCGATCATCCCGCCGGCGATCTCGCTGATCGTCTACGGCGCATTGACCGGCACCTCGATCGCGAGCCTGTTCCTTGCCGGCATCGTGCCGGGCGTGCTGATCGGCGTGTCGCTGATGGTCTATGCCTATTGGCAGGCGGTGCGCCACGGGTATCCGGTCTCCGAGCGGATGGCCTGGCGGGACCGCTTCAGCGCGGTCGCCGCCGCCCTCCCCGCGGCCATGCTGCCGGTCATCATCCTTGGCGGCATCCTCTCCGGCATCTTCACACCGACGGAATCGGCCGGCGTCGCGGTGCTCTATGCCCTCGTCCTTGCAGGCGTCATCTACCGCAGCCTGTCGCTGCGCGACGTCTACGACGCGCTGTGGGAGACCGCCTTCCTCACGGCGGGGATCATGATCGTCGTCGCAATGGCCAACATGGTGGCCTTCGTCTTCGCGATCGAAGGCGTGGCTCAAGCGATCGCCCAGACGATGCTCGGCATCAGCGAGAACAAGTACGTCCTGCTGCTGATGATCAACATCGTGCTGCTGGCGCTCGGCATGTTCCTGGAGCCGATCTCGATCATGATCCTGATCCTGCCGGTCTTGACGCTGATCGCCAGCCAGATCGGCATCGATCCGGTGCATCTGGGCACCATCATCGTCCTCAACGTGGTGATCGGTCTGGTCACGCCGCCGGTCGGGCTCTGCCTGTTCATCACCAGCGCGATCTCGCATGTGCGCATCGAGGAGATCAGCCGCAGGGCGCTGCCGATGATCGGCATCTGCATCGGCGTGCTGTTGCTGATCACTTACGTCCCCGAAATCCCGCTCTACCTGCCATCCATCTACGCAAGCTACCGATAGGAAGAGACCATGCCGACAGCATCCGCCACACGAGCCCCCGCCGACTGGCGAACCAGCGACCCCGGCATCGTCGACCGGCTGATGCAGGGCTCGGTCGACCTGCACTGCCACAGCGGGCCGTCCGTCATGAACCGCTACTTCGACCACTACGAAGCGATGCAGGAGGCCTCGTCGGCGGGCATGCGCGCGCTGCTGCTCAAGGATCACTGCTATCCGGTGACGCCGGTCACGGCGATCCTCAACAAGCATTTCCCGGAATACGGGGTGAAGCTGCTCTCCGGCGTTCCGCTCAACAACCCCGTCGGCGGGCTGAACGTCCACGCGGTGGACCACGGAATCAAGCTGGGGGCGGACCTGATCTGGATGCCGACATACTGCTCGGCAAACCATATCGCCTACCATGCGTCGCACCCGGAGTTCGTCGACCAGTTCCCGAAGATCAAGGGACAGACGATCCCGCCGACGCCGATCACGATCCTCGACGACAACGGCCGGCTGAAGGACGAGGTGCTCACCATCCTCGATCTGATCGCCGAGGCCGACATCGCCCTGTCGTCGGGCCATCTCAGCGTGCGCGAGATATTCCCGCTGTTCGAGGAGGCGAAGCGGCGCGGCGTCAACCGCCGGCTCTGCAACCATCCGACCTTCATCATCGGCGCGAGCCTGGAAGACATCCGTCAGATCGCCGCCATGGGCGTCTATATCGAGCATTCGTCGTGCATGTTCACGCCGGGCTCGAAGTACATGTTCTTCCGGCCCGAGGAACTGAAGGATCTGATCGAGGCGGCGGGGATCGAGTGGACGATCCTCGGGTCCGATCTCGGCATCTTCGACGGGCTCAAACTGGTCGAGGGATCCCGCGCGGTGATCGAGGTGCTGCTCGACCTCGGCTACTCGGAGGCGGAGATCCGCCTGCTGACCGCCACCAACGCGGCGAAGCTGATCGGCCTTTGAATGGCCGGCCTTTCCCCTGCGCAAGAAGATGGGACACCGACATGCCCACCACCGCCGAGACCGCCGGGCGCGACGACATCGTGGGCGACGGAGCGTTCCGCTACCGGGTGCACGACGACTGGGCGAAGCTGCCCGACGGATGGGACTTCCTCGAGGTCGCCGATATCGGCGTCGACCGGAACGACAACGTCTACGTGTTCAATCGCGGCGACCATCCGATGATGGTGTTCGACCGCGACGGGAACTTCCTTCGTTCGTGGGGAGAGGGCCTATTCCCGCACGCCCACGGCGTCGACATGGGGCCGGACGACACGATCTACCTCACCGACGACGGCGACCACACAGTGCGCAAGTGCACGCTGGACGGCAAGGTGCTGCTGGAGATCGGGATTCCGGGTGAGCCGGCGCCGTTCATGAGCGGCGATCCGTTCCACCGCTGCACGCACACGGCGCTCTCGCCGCGCGGCGACATCTACGTCTCGGACGGCTACGGCAATGCGCGCGTCCACAAGTTCACCCCGGACGGGAAGCTGGAAAAGTCGTGGGGGGAGCCCGGAACCGACCCCGGCCAGTTCAATCTCGTCCACAATGTCTGCTGCGATGCGGAAGGCTGGGTCTATGTCGCCGACCGGGAGAACCACCGCATCCAGGTCTTCAACGGCGACGGCCGGTACGAGACCCAGTGGAACAACATGCACCGGCCGTGCGGGATGGTGATGGTCGGCTCGATGCAGCCGGTCTTCTATGTCGGCGAACTCGGGCCGATGCTGAGCTCCAACATCCGGATACCCAACCTCGGACCGCGCGTGTCGATCCTCGACAACGAGGGCAAGCTGCTGGGCCGGCTCGGCGGCTGCTGCGCGGGCCTGAGGGCGAACCAGTTCGTTGCTCCGCACGGTCTGGCGGTGGATTCGCGCGGCGACATCTATGTGGGCGAGGTCGCCCATACCGCATGGTCCGCGGTCTTTCCGAGTACGCCCCGCCCCTCCCCGGTGCGCACGCTGCGCAAGCTGGTCAAGATCGACTGAGCGGCGCATCGGCCGGCAGAGCCCGTGCCGCACGGCAAGTCTCGCCGTCGCCCCTCAGCCGCCGGCGCTCGCGCGCAGTTCGTGTTCGAAGGCGGAGGCCAGCATCGACTGGCGCTGCAGGCCTCGGCGGATCAGCACGGCCGGTATGTCGAGCTCGGGGATGATTGGCCTGACGATTAGATCGGGAAAGGCGCCGCTGCGGGCGGCCATCCCGTCAACCAGGGCGACGCCCGCGCCCGCGCGGACATAGGCACAGGCGACGAAGGAATGTCCGACCTCCATCGCCATCGGCTGGTCGATACCGGCGTCGCGAAAGGCCGTTTCGATGAGGTGGCCGATCGGAAGCGCCGTGCTGAACGAAACGACGGGCAGCCCCGCGAGGTCGGCGGGGGTGACGAATTCACGCGCGGCCAGCGAATGGCCCGGCGGCAGCACGGCGACAACCGGCACGCGGCAGATCTCTTCGATCTCCAGCTCATGGTCGGCGATCGGCGCGAATGCCAGCCCGATATCGGCGCGGCGGTCGCGGACATGCTCGGGCACCTCGTAGTTGAGCACGGTGGCGGTGCTGATGGTTACCGCGGGGTGCGCCCGCACGAAGCGCCCGAGCGCCTGCGCCACCGTCGTTATCGCCAGCGAGGGAATCGCGGCGACGCGGAGCCGCCCGACCTGGAGGCGCCGCAGATCACCCGCGGCCCGTTCGACATATTCGAGATCTCCCAGGATGCGTTCCACCTCCGGGTAGAGCGACCGGGCTTCCGAGGTCGCGCGCAAACGACCATTGGCCCGCTCGAACAAGGCCATTCCCAACTGATCCTCGGCGTGGCGCAGCAGACGCGTCGCCGCTGGCTGGGAAACTCCCAGCGCCGTGGCGGCGCCGGTCAGGGTGCCGGACCGCATGATCGCTCGAAACACCTCGAGCTGCCGGAGGCTCAGTCGTGCCATGACATCAAGCTATGGAATGTCCAACTATTCGCATTGGACATTATCTAGTTCCATTGTCACGATCCAGAGAGATGGCTGCTGTCCAGCGCGGCCCACGGTCCGCGCACCGACGCTGCATCGCTCCGACAATCGGCGCCGCACACTGATCAACGTTGGCGAACGATCGACGCGGCGGGAAATCGGCCTCGGGCCGGGGACCGAAACAAACAAAGGGAGGATACCTGCATGAACCTTACGCGCCTCACCCTCTGCGGCTGCGCCGCCCTGATGGCTCTGACCGCCCACGCCAGCGCGGAGACCAAGTGGTCGCTGTTCACGCCATTCAACACCAATGACAAGCCGACGCAGCTCTATCGAGAGTTCGCCAAGGACGTGGAGGCGGCGACCAATGGTGACCTTGTCCTTGAGGTCTTCTCATCGGGCGAGCTGCCCTACAAGAATTCCGACATCCTGAAGGCGCTCGCCACCAATCAGATCGAGATCGCCGACCTCGCGATTGGACCGGTCGCCGGAGACGTCCCGGAGCTGACCGTCTTCGTCCTGCCGTTCATCTGCACCTCGATGGACCAGTTCTACGGCGCGATCGACGAGGCGCTGCCCCTGTTCGACGCGCGGCTCCAGGACAAGTTCAAGGTGAGGGCGCTGGCCGGCTGGACCATGCCGCCGCAGCAGATCTGGCTGCGCAACGAGGTCGCCTCGATCGACGACCTGAAGGGCCGCAAGATCCGCACCTGGAACAAGATGCAGGTCGACATGCTCGACCTGATGGGAGGCTCGGGCGTGGCGATCACTCCGGCCGAGGTGATCCCCGCGCTACAGCGCGGCGTGGTCGACGGGGCGATCACCGCCGTAATCCCCGCCTATGACTGGAAGTTCTACGAAGTCGCCGACTACGGCTTCATGCTCAACTTCACCATGACCGACCAGCTCATCGCGGTGAACGAGGCGGCCTTCGAGGCGCTTTCGCCGGAGACGCAGACGGCACTCTCCGACACCGCCAAAGCCTGGCAGGGCAAGTTCCGCGAGGCCATTACGGCGGCCGCCACGGACGCGCAGGACAAGCTGAAGGCCGAGGGCATGACGCTGGTCGAACCCACGGCAGAGGACATCGAAAAGGCCCGCGCCATCACACGCCCGATCTGGGAATCGTGGGCGGAGGCCAATGGCGCGGTCTCGGCGAAGCTGCTCGAGACCGTCGCCGCGGCCTGTTCCAACTGACCACATGGCCATGGCCGACCCTGAATCCGGCGGCGAGGCGGTATCTGCCGCCTTGCTGCCGGCCTGGCTGCGCGGTTTGAGACGTCTGCTCGACCTCATCTCGCAGGTCCTGCTGGCGATCGCCATCGTCGTGCTGGTGCTGATCTTCGTGCTGATGAATACCGAGATCGTCACCCGCTACCTGTTCGGTGCCTCGACCCTCATTGCCGATGAGTACACGGGCTACGGCTTCGCCATCGTCATCCTCTCCGGGCTCATGTACGCCCATCGGTCGGGCGCGCTGCTGCGCGTCGACTTCGGCGTCAACCTGCTGGGCAGCGGCTGGCGGACGGGCGCCCTGGTGCTGGCGAGCCTCGCCAGCCTGGCGCTCGCCTCCTTCTCCGCCTATGCCGGATATCGCGCCTGGGCGCTGAGCTGGCTGTTCAACTCCAGTTCCTCCTTCACCTCGGCAACGCCCCTGTGGATCCCGCAGATCGCCATGCCGATCGGCTTCGTCCTGCTCGCGGTCTCGTTCGCCGAGGAGGCCGTCAGCCGCCTCTACGGCGTCGACAGGCGGAGCGCGTAGATGGACTGGTCCATAGCACTGCTGATCTACGGCATCCTGCTGGCGGGCCTGCTGTTCGGCGGCGCGCTGATCGGCACCGCGATCGGCATCGTCGGCATCGTCGGAGTCACGCTGGCCTCCGGAACGCGAATGTGGCCGACCTTCGGCGACATCATCTGGAACACGTCGACGAGCTTCACCCTGGTCGCGATCCCGCTGTTCGTCCTGATGGGCGAGATCATCCTGCGCAGCGGGCTCGCCCGGCGGTTCTACAACGGCGTGGCTACCCTGCTGGGCGGCCTGCCGGGGGCGCTGGCGCACACCAACATCGTGGGTTGTGCCGCCTTCTCGGCGCTGGCCGGCTCGACGGTCGCCACCGCGCTCACCGTGGGGACCGTTGCCGTACCGGAAATGCGCCGGCGCGGATACCGGGACGAACTGACACTCGGCTCGCTAACGGGGGGCGGATGCCTCGGCATCCTTATCCCGCCCAGCATTCCACTCATCGTCTACGCCTCGATCACCCAGACCTCGGTGCTGGCGGTTTTCATGGCGGGCGTGCTGCCGGGGCTGCTGCTGGCGGTGTTCTTCCTGATCTATATCGGCGTGCGCGTCTGGCGGTCTCCCGATCTCGCACCGCCCCCCAGCACCGAGGAGTCCTCACGGCCGAGGCTGTCCGGCGTGGTCGACAGCCTGCCGGTCGGGGCGCTCATCCTGGCGGTCATCGGGGGCATGTATTTCGGCATCGTCACCCCGACCGAGGCTGCTGGCTTCGGCTGTGCACTGGCGCTGCTGCTGGGGCTCGCCTACCGCGACCTGACGATCCCGTCCCTGCTGGCGGCGCTGCGCAATGCGGTGGTGACGAGTTGCGTGGTGATGTTCATCACCATCAACGCCCAGTTCCTCAGCTTCGCCATCGTCAATTCCGGCATCGGCCGCGGGCTGTCGACGGCGATGGCGGAGGCGGGCATCGGCCCCTTCGCCTTCTTCTGCCTGCTCATCCTGCTCTACGCGGTGATCGGCATGTTCATCGACGGGCTGTCGATCATGCTGCTCACCGTGCCGGTGTTGTTCCCGGTGTTCCTGACCATGGGCTACGACCCGATCTGGATGGGCATCCTGCTGGTGCTGCTGATCGAACTCGGTGCGCTGACGCCGCCGATGGGGCTCAACCTGTTCGCCGTCCAGTCGATCAGCCACGCCGAAATGGGCGTCATCGGGCGGTCGTCCCTGCCCTACGCACTGATCATCATCGTGTTCTGCTTCCTGCTCTACGCCATCCCCGACATCGCGCTGGCGCTGCCGGGCTACATGCGCGGCTCCTGAGGAGACCTGATGTTCGACGTACCGCCCACGACGCAAGCCACTGTTTTTGCCAGCCTGCCGGACGACATGCGCATGCATGGCGAACCATCGGAATGGCGCGACGGACAGCCCGGCAGGCAGCCCGAGCACTCGCTGCTGGAAGGCCCCGCCTTCGACCGCGACGGCAACCTGTGGTGCGTCGACATCGCCTATGGCCGGATCTTCCGGATCTCGGCGAATGGGTCGTTCGAGCTGATGATCACCTATGACGGCGAGCCGAACGGCTTAGCGTTCCATGCGGACGGCCGCCTGTTCGTCGCCGATTACAAGCACGGCATCATGGTGTTCGACCCGGCCACGCGGAGGATCGCACCATTCCTGCAGCGCCATCACCTGGAACGCTTCAAGGCGGTGAACGATCTCACCTTTTCCAGCACAGGCGACCTATACTTCACCGATCAGGGGATGACGGGATTGCACGATCCGACCGGTCGGGTATTCCGGGTGCGCGCCGACGGGACGGTCGAGCTTCTGCTCGCCAACGCGCCGAGCCCCAACGGCCTCGTGCTCTCCCCGGACGAGCAGGTGCTCTACGTCGCCATGACGCGCGCCAACGCCGTCTGGCGGGTGCCGCTGCTGCCCGGTGGCGGCGTGGCGAAGGTTGGGCTGTTCGTCCAGCTCTCGGGCGGCCTCGGACCGGACGGGCTGGCCATCGACCGGGACGGCGGCCTGGCCATCTGCCATATCGGCCTCGGCACGGTCTGGCTGATGACGCCACGGGGTGAGCCGGCGGGACGGGTGGTATCGCCTGCCGGCTTCCACACCACGAACGCGGCCTTCGGAGGTGTCTCCAACAGCGAACTGTTCATAACCGAATCGGAGACCGCCGTGCTGCTGCGGTGTCCAACGGATGTTGCCGGACAGCGCCTGTTCGGAGACGCCGCATGATGCGTGATTCCTGGCAACGTGAACCGGGAGCGTGGCCCGATTGACAGGGCCGACCGTCCGGCATGGTCCGGGCGGAGCGACGAAGTGTCGAACAATAGGATGGGAGGACTGTCGAATGTCGATTGCTACCAGACATCTTGCGACGGCAGCGCTGTGCGCGGCCTTCATCGCGTCGCCATTGGCCGGTGCCGACGCCCAGACGAAGATCCGCTTCGGGACGTCGGTTCCGGAGGCGAACACGGCCGAGGTGCTCGGCATGAAGGCAATGAAGGAATACATCGACTTCAAGAGCGGCGGCACGCTGGAGGTCGAATTGCTGTTCGGCACGCTCGGCGCCGGCGAGCGTGAACTGACCGAAATGGTGCAGCAGGGCGCCCTCGACATGGCGCTGGCCGCCGACGGCGCGGTGACCGGCTTCTACCCGAAGCTGCAGGTGTTCGCGATCCCCTATCTGTTCAAGTCGTCACCGGTCGCCTGGGAGTTCGTTCGCCTGCCGGTGGTCAAGGAGATGCAGGCCGAGATGCTCGAGCAGACCGGGCTGCGCTCGGTTGTCTGGGCCGAGAACGGCTTCCGCAACCTCACGAACTCGAAGCAGGAGGTGAAGGGACCGGAAGACATGAAGGGGCTGAAGATGCGGGTGATGGAAAGCCCGGTCTATATGCGCTTCATGGAATCGCTTGGCGCGGCTGCGACCCCGATCAGCTTCTCGGAACTGGTCATGTCGCTGCAGCAGGGCGTCGTCGACGGACAGGAGAACGCCTCTGCGAACGTCTTCGAAAACGGCATGGCCGACGTCCAGAAGTATTTCGCGACGACCGAACACATCTATTCGATGACGATCATCACCATCAACGATGACTTCTACAAAGGCCTCACGTCCGCCGAGCAGCAGGTGATCATGGAAGCCGGCCAGCTCTACGCTTCGGTGGCGAACGCCTTCAAGGTCTCGTCCGACCGCAAGTATGTCGAGCGCATCCGCGACGAGAAGGGGTTGACCGTCCACATCACCACGCCCGAGGAGAAGGAAGCCTTCCGCGCCATCGCGCAGGGACCTGTGGTGGAGTACGTCAACGAACGGCTTGGCAAGGAGTTCGTCGACCAGATCCTCGAATCTGTGGCCCAGGCCGAGAAGCAGGTCTACGGTCAGTAGCAGTCAGAGCGCGCGGCCCCGACCCTAGCGGCCGGGGCCGCATTCCATTCCACGGGCACGGCGGGGCTGATCTTGCGGGCACAGGCGCTAAAGCTAGCTGACGGCCTGACGCGCGCCACCGAGACGATCGGGGCGCTGCTGATGCTGGCCATCGTCGTCATCAACTTCCTCCAGGTGTTCTTCCGCTACGCCATCGGCGATCCGCTCGGCTGGACCGAGGAGGCAATGCGCTACTCGGTGGCATGGATGACCTACCTGGTCGCCGGGGCCGTGCTGTACCGTGGCGAGCAGCTGTCGATCGACATGTTCGGCAACCTGCTGCCGTCGCGGTTCAGGCGCATCCAGAGCATTGTCGTTCTGCTGCTCATCTCCGTCTTCTGCCTGACGCTGGTCGTTTACGGATGGCCACAGGCGCTGCGCAACATGCGCCAGGTGTCGCCGGTGGCGCAGATACCGATGATCATTCCCTATGCCAGCGTGGTCGTCGGCGGCGCACTGATGCTGGTCAAGGCGATCTGCCTGATCATCGCCGATCCCGAAAAGGTGCATGGCGACCTGACCGGGGGGGCGAGGTGATCTACCTGATCCTCGCCTTCATCGTTCTGCTGGCGATCGGCGTGCCGATCGCTTTCGCGCTGGGTCTGGCCGGCATGGTGGGAATCCTGGACCGCGGCCTGCCGCTCGTCTCGGTGCCGTCGCGGATGTTCACCGGCATCGACAGCTTCATCCTTCTGTCTGCGCCGTTCTACATCCTCGCCGGCGAGGTGATGAACCGCGGCGGCGTCACCGACCGGCTGATCCGCTTCGCCCAGATCATCACGCGCGGCCTGCGCGGCGGCACCGCCTACGCCAACACCGTGAGCTCGATCATATTCGCCGGCATCTCGGGTACGGCAATCGCCGACACGGCGGCCCTCGGCCAGGTGTTCATCAAGGGAATGCCCAGGGAGGGCTACACCAAGGAGTTCGCCGCGGCGGTCACGGTGGCGACCTCGATGATCGGGCCTATCATCCCGCCTTCGGTGATTATGATCATCTTCGCCGCAGTGTCGCGCGTTTCGGTGATCGACCTGTTTCTGGCGGGCGTCGTCCCGGGGTTCCTGCTGGCACTGGCCTGCGCCGTGGTCATCTTCATCAAGGGCCGCAATGGCGGGTTGCCGGCATCGCGGATCGTCGTCAAGCGCAACGAGATACCGCGCACGGCACTCGACACGCTGCTGGTGGTTTCGCTGCCGCTGTTCATCGTCGTGGGCACCCTGTCGGGCACCTTCACCGCGACCGAGGCCGGCGGCATGGCGGCGATCTACGCGATGCTGCTCGGCTTTGTGGTCTTCCGCACCTTGAATCTGGTGGAGCTGTGGTCCGCGCTGGTGATCAGCGCGCGCACCACCTCCAGCCTGTTCCTGATCATCGCAGCCGCAACCGTCGCCTCCTACGTGCTGGCTCTGTCGGGCATCAACCAGTTCACCGGCGGTCTGGCGCAGGTGTTCGAGGGCCAGCCGACCTTGTTCATGCTGACGGTGATGGGGGCCCTGCTGGTGATCGGCTGCTTCCTGGAGCCCGGCGCGGCGATCGTCCTGTTCGTGCCGATGGTGTTTCCGACCGCAATGGCGATGGGGATCGATCCTCTCCAGTTCTCGATGCTGATCATCCTGACCCTGACGATGGGCCTGATCACGCCGCCGGTCGGCGTCTGCCTGTTCGTCGCCTGCAAGATCGGCGAGATGCCGATCTCGAAACTGGTCAAGGCACTGGTGCCGTTCTTCATCGCCGAACTCTGCGTCATCATACTTCTCATCGTCGTCCCCGGACTGGCCTCCTGGCTGCCGGGCCTGTTCCGCTGAGGGTCTTGCCAATGCCAGCCATCAAGGACATCCGCGCCTATCCGCTCGCCGTCGAGGTTGGCGAAGCCCGCGCCTTCGGCAATGCACGCGGCCGCTATGCGCGGCGCGGCAGCCTCGTCATCGAGGCAATCGCCGACGACGGGACGCGCGGCTGGGGCGAGGCCTGGGGTGCGGCGCCGGCGGCGACGCTGGGCTATCTGGAGACGATCCGTCCGTTCTATCTCGGCCGCGACGTGTTCGACCGCAATTCCGGCTGGCACGCGGTGCTTCGCAA
Source organism: Pseudomonadota bacterium (assembly GCA_023435545.1). Classification (GTDB taxonomy): domain Bacteria; phylum Pseudomonadota; class Alphaproteobacteria; order Rhizobiales; family Tepidamorphaceae; genus Tepidamorphus. The sequence goes on from JAEYRQ010000204.1 coordinate 12,155, forward strand.
CATGTACAGCGTGCGCATCCAGAACCAGATGACGGCGGTGGTCAGCGGCATCAACATCGCCCTCTACGATCTCGCAGGGAAGCTGACCGGCCTGCCGCTCTACAGGCTGCTCGGCTCCGGAGGCACGGACGCTGTGCCCTGCTACGCCTCCGGTGGCTATTTCTGCAATGACCCGCAGAACCAGCTCGAGCACCAGCTCGGCCGCGTCGCCGACAAGGGCTTCAAGGCCCACAAGATCAAGATCGGTGAAGGGCTGGCCGACGACGAGGCGCGCGTCCGGCTCGCCAGAGAGATCATCGGGGCCGAGCCGCTGCTGATGGTCGACGTCAATGGCGCCTACAACGCAGAGACAGCCTGGCTGTCGATGCGACGCATCGAGGCCTTCGATATCCACTGGATGGAGGAGCCGGTCACCTCCGAGGACTTTGCCGGGCTGGAGCGGCTGGGGCGGCGGCGGCTGATGCCGATTGCCAGCGGCGAATCGCACATGACGTCACAGGAGTTCAAGCGCCTGTTCGACACCGGCGCGGTCGACGTTCTGATGCCCGATCTCACGCTGTGCGGCGGCCTCGACGAAGGGCGGACGGCGGTCGAGCTCGCTCGCCTCTACGGCGCGCGGGTCTCCCCGCATGTCTGGGGCACCGGGATCGGGCTCGCAGCCGGCATCCACTACGTCGCGGCAATGCCCCGCGATCCACACGCCATGCAGTCGCCCTTCCCTTCGCTGGTCGAGTACGACGTCTCCGACAGCCGGCTGCGCGACGAACTGCTGGTCGAGCCGCTTCTACCGGTCGCCGGCATGCTGCCCGTTCCGCAGGGACCCGGCCTCGGCATCGAGGTCGACGAGGCGATGCTGAGGAAGTTTGCCGCGACCTGAGCCCCATCGGAACTTGCGCAGCGGCTTGGAATCCACCCCGGTCAGGTGCCCGAGTAGACGGGCGTTCGCCCCTCGATCCAGGCGGTCAGCCCTTCGTGGACGTCGCTCGTGCGGACCATCTTGGCAAACTGTTCGGCTTCAACCAGCAGGCCCTCGGCGATACTCATATTGAGACCGCGGGTAACGGCTGTGATGATGCCGGCCGTCGCAAGCGGAGAATGGCGCATGATGCGGCGAGCCAGTTCCCGTGCCGCCTCCATCAAGTCATCGTCGGGGACGACCGCATTGACGAGACCGAGCGAGAGGGCTTGATCCGCACCGAAGGGATCGCCCGTCAGCAGCAGTTCGAGCGCCCGCTTTCGTCCGGCCAGCCTCGGCAGCCGCTGGGTTCCGCCGAAGGTCGGTGGTATTGCGATGTTGATCTCCGGCTTTGCAAACCGGGCGCTGGTTGCCGCGATCGCCAGGTGTGCGGCTTCGGTGATCTCGCAGCCGCCGCCATAGGCCAGTCCGTTGACGGCCACGATGACCGGCTTCCGGAAAGCCTCGATCCGCGCCGTCATCGCCTGTCCGCGACGCACGAACTCCTTGACCGCCTGGACCGGCCCCTGGCGGATGCTCTCATAGAACTCGGGGATATCGCCGCCGGCGGAAAATGCGCGGTCGCCGGCACCGGTGAGGATCACCGCGCCGACGCTGCCATCAACTTCGATACGGTCGAGGTGCGCCATCAGCGCATCGGCCAGTTCGTAGCTGATCGCATTGAGCTTCTCGGGGCGATTGAGCGTCAGCGTTGCGATCCCCTCGTCCACATCGCACAGGACTACGTTCGGCATATCTCGGCTCCTCGTCGCGTTGACGGGGCGAACATCACCCCTCATGCACCGCCAGACAAACGAGAAAATCTCGCCATTGATGAATCCTGCTCATCAATGAAGGTTGCCGCCTCTCCCTGCAGCCATTCAAGAAAGCCATCCACCTCGCGCCGCGGCTCCCCGCCCAGCGGCACCGTCGCCCAATATCCCGTCCGGATGGGGAGCGGATCAAACGGGAGTTGCGTCAGATCAGGCCCGTCCAGCACAGGGCCGCACAACGGCAGCCTGCACAGTGCCACGCCCAGCCCGGCCGCGGCCGCCTCCAGCGCCAGATCGACGCTGTCGACATGAATGAGCGACGTCCCCGCCTCAAGCCCGTGGGTCTCGAACCAGGTGGGCCAGTCGTGCTCCACGGAGGCGACGTGGATCAGTTGAGCATCGCCCCACTCGACCTGCCTCTCGTCGTTCATGATGCCGGGAAGTACCGCGGGCGATGTCACCGGTACAATCGACTCGCGGAACAGCAACCTGGCATCCGCCCCCGGCCAGGGACCGGCACCCATGCGGATCGCGATGTCGACGCCGTCCAGAGGGAACACCGCCTGCCTGTGGCTCGTATCGATGTGCAGACTCACATCCGGCCAAAGCGCGCGAAAGCCGGCCAGCCGGGGCACGAGCCACCGCCGGGCGAAGGTCGGTGCCACGCTCAGGGCGATCCGTCGCGCACCCAGGATCGGCGAGATCCGCCGCGCCCCGGTGGCGATCATGGAAAGCCCCTCGGCGACGTAAGGCAGGAGATCCTCTCCCGCCCGCGTCAGGCGGAGCGAGCGACCGGATCGCTCGAACAGTGACACCGCCAGCCAGCTCTCCAGCCCGTCCATCCCATGGCTGACGGCGCTGGGCGTTATCCCCAGTTCGTCGGCCGCCTGCTTGAAGCTGCCATGTCGTGCCGCCGCCTCGAAGATACGAAGCGAGGCGAGCGGCGGCAGGCAATAGGACATCGACCATCCCTCAGATGAAATCGATTCATCCTATCATTGCGAGTCCGGACATACGAGACC